>NZ_JAFNNZ010000010.1:0-82982 GCF_026536565.1 Gilliamella sp. B2923
GGGAAAAGCACACTTGATATTAAGTGTGTAAAAACGATTAGCAAACTATCCTTGATGCTATGTCTGTCCTAAGTGTTTAAAACAAAGAATAATATTATCGAAGTATAACTAATAATTTACGTGGTTTCGATATATTTTGCAACTGTTTTTGTTTATGTTTTCTATCTTCCCATCATGATAGATATGATAAGTCACAATTCCCGCTTAAGAAAAATAATCCACCATTGCGACGAGGTGAATAAACCAGGCTTTACCGTCTTTTGATAGTTTAGTTAGTGTCGGTGCATTGTTGTTAGTATTGGTTGATTAAGAGGATTGTTTGTCTGTAACGCCTTTCCACCATAAGTAGATCAAATTGATTATTATATGATGAAGTTATTAACAATAAAGCTAAGACCAAAATGTTTGTTGTAAATTAGTTGCATATATTTTTACCAAGACTACTATCATAATGACACTCAAAGACCCTATCCTAAATTTTGTGTATTTGCCAGTAAGAGGTGACGAGTCATTCTGTCACCAAATTCTATAATTAATCGATTCATCGCACTCTTCCAGTTTTGAATTGGCATTGTCCATTTTTTAGAAGCTTGTTGTATCGCTAAATAGATGACCTTTTTAACTGAGTCATCGGTCGGGAATACCTTTCTTTTCTTGATAGCATGACGGATAACACTATTTAAAGACTCTATCGCATTGGTGGTATAAATCGCTTTGCGAATATCCTGAGGATAAACAAAGAAGGTGCTGAGATTTTCCCAATGTCTGCGCCAGGATTGACCAATATACAGGTACTTATCATCCCAAATCTCCTCAAAATGAGCGAGTGCCTGTAATGCCTGTTCTTCGGTTGAAGCCTAATAAATCATCTTTAAATCTTTGGTTAGTTCTTTGTAATCTTTCCAACTCACCAATTTTAGACTATTGCGTACCATATGGATGATACAGAGTTGAATTTTAGTATCTGGATACAATGCATTAATCGCATCAGCAATTCCCTTTAATCTATCCACACAAGCAATTAAGATATCTTCGACACCTCGATTTTTAAGCTCTCTGAGTACTGACAACCAGAATTTGGCACTTTCATTTTTTGTCATCCTTAAGCCAAGGCGTTCCTTTTTTACCTTTCAAATTTATGGCTAGAGCAAGAAAAACAGATTTATTGATGATACTTCCATCTTGTTTCACTTTGACCACAATGCAGCCAAATAAATAATTGGATACCGATTCTCAAGCGGACGATTTTGCCATTCGACCACTTGCTCTTTTACTGAATCTGTCACTTTAGAAATCAGAGTCGGAGAGATATCAACATCATACATCTCTTTGAATGTGTTGGTAATTTCCCTTGTGGTCATGCCTTTGGTGCGCTCTGTGGCCATTTTTCTTAGTCTTTTTTCGTCCATTTATATCTACCTATTTTTTTCTCGTTAGAGTAGTTCTAATATAGGCAAATACAAAAATTTCTTTACAGGGTCGAATTACGAAGCATACTTTTTCTCCTAATAAATCTCTGTCGCATATATACCTTTTTCAAATATTTCTCGTTCATTCTTAAGCGTTTTACTGACAATTAATTTTCTATTTATCTATTCGTTTCGCTCATGCTGATGAAACACGTTTTTCGATTTTATCAAGTAATACTGGTTTTCAGAACTAAAAAGTACCTTAAAATCTGATTCACTTGAACATCTAAAATTCAATACTATTCAAATCTTAATTGATTATCATTTGAAGTAACTTATTTAATTGAAACTATTCAAAATCATTGGTTCAATAGTATTCGGATTACATTCAAACTTCTTAAGGTGCATCTCTTTTCTTTTTATTTTAAGACCTTCTTTTCCTGGATTTGTATCCACTAAATAATCAGTGTCTATATTGGTAAAGGTTATTACAGATTTTTCCTTATCTTTATCATCGATTATTTTTACTAATTGCAATTCTAATTTTGACTGGCTACCAAGCCTATAGAATAACTTAGAATTAATATAATCATAACATAACGATAATTGAGTATTGTTAACTTCACATCCAAATGCATTTTTTTCATTTTTATCTTTATTACAAAGTGTCGTATTTTTAAAAAATACATTTTGACTATAAATATTAATGATATCTTGATGCTGATTTAAATTTAATTTTTGATTTAATAAAAGATAACGATATTGAAGTGTTTCTTAAATTTTCGGTACTTGGAAAAAACGCGATAAATATAAGTTCAATAATGCCTTTGAGCAAATTTTGGGATTTAAAAATGTTGAAGAATTAAAAGGTTTTTTTGATGAAGGCCAGTTTCCTAGTCAACAGGCTAATTCTCAACCTAAAAAAGAGGAATCAACCAATCAAGATGCCAATCAACAACAAGATCAGCATCACACCATTATGTTTAAAACCGAACAGTTTATTTTAAAATGGTTGGATGATAAACCGCCGATATGATTAATCGAACGTAGGCATTACCCGCCGTGGCATTTCGTCCTCTAGAATCGGCGGGTAGTTTGACCAGTTTGACGGATGTTTAGATGCCCCCATTTTTATGGCATATTTTCGCCATAACTGCGCCCGAATAATATCTCGCTCTTCGCCTTTATAATAATAGCTTAACCAAGATAGTGTTTTAGGATAGCCTTGGATAGCTTCTTTGATGTAAATGCGCTCTTTTAATTCCGAACGCTCCCCAATGGTATTGCCCAATAATATATCCTTGGTATTGCGTGGCCATTTTGAAAAAATGAGTATTTGCGATCCTTTGGAGAAATCTAAATTATAAGAGGCATTCAAAAAATGAAACCGGTCATAAATAAAATCTTCATCACTCACTTCGGTATGAGAATGATATGGAGAGCGATATTTGATATTTTGACGTTTTAATTGTGTATGAAAGTGATACGTATTGCCAAAGTATATTCTGATTAATTCTATCAGGTTATCATCGGGTTGTAACTGATAAGCCTGTTCAAACAGGGTAAAGGCTTTATATTCATCGACTTCAGTCCCCAGCCCTTGCATATACAAAAAGCCTAAAGTTTTTATTGCGGCAGGCAACTGCTGATTGGCGGCTTGTTGATAAAGTGTAAAGGCTTTTTGTTCGTCTTTTTCAACTCCTATTCCCAACAAATAAAAATAGGCTAAGTTGGTCTGTGCCAAAGCATGCCCTTGGCTGGCGGCTTTTTGGTACCATTCAATTGCTTTTTGTATATCAGGCTCGACTCCTTGACCGTACTCACTGAGCGGATAAACACTACGAGGATAATCTTCAAGCGGTAAGCTCATTTTATCAAACCGTGCAAATTGTGCCTCGATATTGGGCAGTTCAGGGTCAATATTTTTACCGTTCTCATCAAAAATATACAGGCGTGGCGGTTTCCCTCCCGATGCGTTTTCATAAATATAACCAATGCTGTTTTGCGCATCAAGATCGCCTTGTGCAGCGGCTTTTTCAAACCAGCTTAAAGCAATGGGAAAATTATTTAATTCATCCCGATACATGGCACCTAAATTATATTGTGCTTTGGCAAGCCCCTGTGCGGCGGCCTTTTCAAACAGTAGCCTTGCTTTAGTGTGGTCGCCTTTTTGATACAGCAAATTATCGCCATAAAAGATTTCGCCCAGCGTGTTTTGTGCCCTAGCATCACCACCGTCAGCAAGTGCTGTGCAGATTTTGAGATTATCAACATCTCGTGAATGTAGGCAAGTTGAAGCGTCAGACTTGATAACATTAGGTGGTGGTGCAGAAGGCTGTTTATTATTACCTTTTGCTGACACCGAAAACGTAGCAAAACAGAGCCAAAATACAAGGTGAGGGATTTTTTTCATCTTTATTCCATTTGTCGATCTTTTACTTAAAAAACAGTTCCATTAGCCAGCATGATTGTATCGCATAAATAGGACAAAAAAACTAAAAACGTAAAAAAAACGATGAGTTAAAATTCCTATATTAAGCTGCCCTGTTTATGCCGAACAATATATTTTAAAATGGTTGGAAGATAAACCGTCGATATGATTAATCGAACGTAGGCATTACCCGCCGTGGCATTTCGTCCTCTAGAATCGGCGGGTAGTTTGACCAGTTTGACGGATGTTTAGATGCCCCCATTTTTATGGCATATTTTCGCCATAACTGCGCCCGAATAATATTCCGCTCTTCGCCTTTATAGTAATAACTTAATGATACCAGTGTGTTAGGATAGCCTTGGATAGCTTTTTTAAGATAAAAGCGTTCTTTTAATTCTGAACGCTCTCCAATGGTATTGCCCAATAAAATATCCATGGTATTGCGAGGCCATTTTGAAAAAATGAGTATTTGCCATCCTTTGTTGAAATCTAAATTATAAAAGGCATTCAAAAAATGAAAACGATCATAAATAAAATCTTCATCACTCACTTCTGTATGAGAATCATATTGCCGTCGATATTTGATATTTTGGCGTTTTAATTGTGTTCGAAATTTATATCTATTCCCGAGATTCAAATCAATTAATTCTATCAGGTTATCATCGGGTTGTAACTGATAAGCTTGTTCAAACAGGGTAAAGGCTTTATATTCATCGACTTCAGGCCCCAGCCCTTGCATATACAAGAAGCCTAAAGTTTTTATTGCGGCAGGCAACTGCTGATTGGCGGCTTGTTGATAAAGTGTAAAGGCTTTTTGTTCGTCTTTGTCAACCCCAATCCCCAACAAGTAAAAATAGGCTAAGTTGGTCTGTGCCAAAGCATGCCCTTGGCTGGCGGCTTTTTGGTACCATTCAATTGCTTTTTGTATATCAGGCTCGACTCCTTGACCGTACTCACTGAGCGGATAAACACTACGAGGATAATCTTCAAGCGGTAAGCTCATTTTATCAAACCGTGCAAATTGTGCTTCAATATTGGGCAGTTCAGGGTCGATATTTTTACCCTGCTCATCAAAAATATAGAGGCGTGGCGGTTTACCGCCCGATGCGTTTTCATAAATATAGCCAATGCTGTTTTGCGCATCAAGATCGCCTTGTGCAGCGGCTTTTTCAAACCAGCTTAAGGCAATCGGAAAATTATTTAATTCATCACGGTACATGGCACCTAAATTATATTGGGCTTTGGCAAGCCCTTGCGCAGCAGCCTTTTCAAACAGTAGCCTGGCTTTAGTGTGGTCGCCTTTTTGATACAGCAAATTATCGCCATAAAAGATTTCGCCCAGCGTGTTTTGTGCAATAGCATCACCACCGTCAGCAAGTGCAGTGCAGATTTTAAGATTGTCCGCATCACGTGAATGCAGACAAGTTGACAGGGCAGACGGGGTAGTGGTGGGCGTGTTGACCTCAGGCGGTTTAAGATTACCACCAGCTGACACCGAAAACGTAGCAAAACAGAGCCAAAATGCAAGGTGAGGGATTTTTTTCATCTTTATTCCATTTGTCGATCTTTTACTTAAAAAACACTTCCATTAGCCAACATGATTGTATCGCATAAATAGGACAAAAAACTAAAAAACGTTAGAAAAAACGATGAGTTAAAATTCCTATATTAAGCTGACCTGTTTATACCGAACAATATATTTTAAATTGGTTGGATGATTAATAATTGATTTTACTAATCGAACCAAGGCATTATCCGCCATGTGATTTCATCTTCTAAAATAGGCGGGTAGCCGGGCCAGTTTGACGGATGATTAGATACCCCCATTTTTAAAGCATATTTTCGCCATAACTGCGCCCGAATAATATCCCGCTCTTCACCTTTATAGTAATAGCTTAATGATGCCAGTGTTTTAGGATAGCCTTGGATAGCTCTTTTTATATATAATCGCTCTTTTAATTCCGAACGTTCCCCAATGGTATTGCCCAATAAAATATCCATGGTGTTGCGAGGCCATTTTGAAAAATCAAGCATAATCCAACTATTCGCCATGTCTAGATCATAAAAGGCATTAAAAGAGTGAAACCGATCATAAATAAAATCTTCATCACTGATTTCTGTATGAGAATCATATTGCAAGCGATAATTTATATCCTGCCATTCCAGTGGTGTTCGAAAGTTATACGTATTGCCAAAGTATATTCTGATTAATTCTATCAGGTTATCATCGGGTTGTAACTGATAAGCTTGTTCAAACAGGGTAAAGGCTTTATATTCATCGACTTCAGTTCCCAGTCCTTGCATATACAAGAAGCCTAAAGTTTTTATTGCGGCAGGCAACTGCTTATTGGCGGCTTGTTGATAAAGTGTAAAGGCTTTTTGTTCGTCTTTGTCAACCCCAATCCCCAACAAGTAAAAATAGGCTAAGTTGGTCTGTGCCAAAGCATGCCCTTGGCTGGCGGCTTTTTGGTACCATTCAATTGCTTTTTGTATATCAGGCTCGACTCCTTGACCGTACTCACTGAGCGGATAAACACTACGAGGATAATCTTCAAGCGGTAAGCTCATTTTATCAAACCGTGCAAATTGTGCTTCGATATTGGGCAGTTCAGGGTCGATATTTTTACCGTTCTCATCGAATATATACAAGCGTGGCGGTTTACCACCCGATGCGTTTTCATAAATATAGCCAATGCTGTTTTGCGCATCAAGATCGCCTTGTGCGGCGGCTTTTTCAAACCAGCTTAAGGCAATGGGAAAATTATTCAATTCATCCCGATACATGGCACCTAAATTATATTGTGCTTTGGCAAGCCCTTGCGCAGCAGCCTTTTCAAACAGTAGCCTGGCTTTAGTATGGTCGCCTTTTTGATACAGCAAATTATCGCCGTAAAAAATTTCGCCCAGCGTATTTTGTGCAATAGCATCACCACCGTCAGCAAGTGCTGTGCAGATTTTAAGATTATCAACATCTCGTGAATGTAGGCAAGTTGAAGCGTCAGACTTGATAACATTAGGTGGTGGTGCAGAAGGCTGTTTATTATTACCTTTTGCTGACACCGAAAACGTAGCAAAACAGAGCCAAAATATAAGGTGAGAGATTTTTTTCATCTTTATTCCATTTGTCAATAAACTAAACAATTGAATACAAACCGAAAGTTAGTTGACGCATTACAATTTTTTGGGTTTTCAATCAATTTATTTAACTTATCTGTTTTTATTAACCAATAAATTGTGCTAAATGACTATACATTATTGGGTTTTATCATCCTCATCAATGGGATAGTCTAGCCAAAAGTCGGGGTGATCAGATTGTCCCATTTGAATAGCATATTGACGCCATAGCATTGCCTTTTGGATATCTTTTACTTCGTCTTTATAGTAATAACTTAATAAAGTCATGGTGTTATAATAGCCTTGAATCGCTTTTTTTATAAGATAACGCTCTTTTAAGGTTGATAGTTCATCGTGACTTTTACCTAGCCAAACATCTAAGGTTTTTCTGCGTGGTTGTGAAAAAGTGAGTATGTGTGATCCCATATTCATATTTAAATTGTAATAGTCATTCAGAAAAAATAAACTTGCAAAGATGTAATCTTCATCACTTTTTGTGTTGTAAGGAAAAGGGTATCTGTCAGAATTTTCTTCTAATTTGGTTAGGTATTTATAACGTAGATACATTTGTGTATAAATCATCCGCCATAAACTTTCATCAGGGGTTAACTGATAGGCTTGTTCAAGCAGTGCAATAGCTTTATTTACATCCACCTTGTTGCCACCCAGCCCTTGCATATGCATAAATGCTAATGATTTTATTGCAGCAGGCAACTGCTGATTTGCCGCCCGTTCATACAGTTCAAAAGCTTTTTTTTCATCTTTTTCAACCACAATCCCTAATAGATAAAAATAGGCTAAATTAGCTTGTGCCAATGCGTGCCCTTGGTTTGCCGCTTTTTGGTACCACTCGAACGCTTTTTGTATATCGGGCTCTACCCCTTGCCCGTACTCACTGAGTGGGTAAACAGTGCGGCTGAAATAATTGACAGGTATACTTTTATCAAATTTGGCAAATTGCGCTTTGATTTTAGCTAAATTGCGATCGGTGCTTTTACCTTTTTCATCAAACGTATATAGGCGTGGTGGTTTACCGCCCGATGCATTTTCGTATATATAGCCAATACTATTTTGCGCATCTGCATTACCTTGTGCAGCGGCTTTTTCAAACCATTTTAAGGCAACAGGAAAATTGTTAAATTCGTCACGATACATGGAACCTAAATTATATTGGGCTTTGGCAAGCCCTTGCGCTGCGGCTTTTTCGAATAGTAATCGGGCTTTAGTATGATTGCCAAATTTATAAGAATATTCAATATTGTAGAAGATTTCTCCTAAGGTATTTTGAGCAACGGCATCACCACTATTGGCTAGACGTGTGCAAATTTCAATATTTTCTTTCTTGTGTGAAAAGATGCAGGTTGTGGATTCAGGCGTGATCGGGTTTTGAGAAGTTATAGTTGTTTGCTTGTTATCATGATGCGCATAAGCATAAGACGACGCAAAACAGAGCAAAAGTACTAATTGGGAAATCTCTTTCATCTTCATTCCATTTGTAGATAAATTTATTCAAAATAATTATATTGTTAATATTCGCAATTGTATAGAAAAGATAATAAAAAATAGCATGCCACCGTGATAATCACTACAAATCTTTGTTAGGGCTTAGCATAAATAACGGGTAAGAGAAATAACACCGAAGATTTTTAGAGTTTCAGAGTATATAAAATTATATATGATTATTTTTCCAATCAAGATAGTTTACCATATATATCGATTTTGCTTCTCATTAGTGCATGTATTACTTTATTTATAATCTATGTATATTTTGAAACTTGTGATTCTAATAATAAGGACTATACAAAAATTTTTTGGACTATGGTGTTAGCTAAAAGAAGATATAGCTTTATTTGTATAAAATGTTCATTTAGATTAAGGATCCTTAGATATTGTATCAATAGGGCAGAGCAAAAGAACGACAAAAAATATTGCTGACTCAAAGAAACGAAATGAGGAAATTAATAAAACAATTGTTGTAATTGATAAGGTTTCAATAAAGCAGTAAATCTATTTTCATAATTTCTTCCTTCATCCTTTAGTAGCCCCCCATTTTCTATTTTATATTCGTTATCTGCTGTATTGATTTCTATTATGATAGTTAAGCCATAATTGAATCAAGATTTGCGTGTATGGTTTTTAAAAATTAATTAGTGTTATAATTTTGAAAAACAATAATTAATGGAGTTAATTAAATGATTTATTTAAATGGAGTAGGTTTTTTTTTATTGTCACTATTTATGTTTTGGTGGGTTTATTTATTAGTTTTCGTAATTGGTATAATAATTTTATGCTTCGCTAAAACCAAAATTATGCGAAGATTAGGTATTTTATTGATAATCACACCAATAAGTTGTTATATTTTTGCCTTTTTATTATACGGATTTTTATCATTAATGTGGATTTGACCTATTTTAATTACCTTTTTTCCTAAATAATAAAAAAGCGGAAGTCTATTTCCGCCTTTTTTATTAACAATAAAATATAATTAAATTTCGCTATTTACCTTTTGTATTTCTTTTCTCTTTTTTCGGTTTTTTATTTGATGATAACTGCAAAGCCTGTACACTTTGCACTAAGTCAGCCAATTGCGTAACAATTTGGTTTCCGGTATCACTTTCATCACCACCTAGTGTTTTATTGCGTATAAAATCAGCTTTGATTTGTTGCCAACGTTTAGTTTGTGTATCAGTTAATACGCCACGAATTTCAGCGAGTTTAAGAAGATTTTCTTCAGCACCATTAGTTAATAGTTGAGCTTCACCTAAATAGTGATCGTTGATGATTTGATTAAGTTCATCATCATTCATAACAGAAGAAACCTTCTCAGCAAGTTTATTCATGTTTCGATAACTACCTTGAAGTTTGAAAGGTGGTTCTGTACGGTATTTATCTGATTGAGCAGCACTAACAATGTATTGTTGGTTAACTTTGAATACCACTTCTCTAATTTTCAATAGGTGACTAAGTACTGCAACAATTTCACTGATTTCTGCTTGGCTGTAAGCGTAACTTAATTCATTGCTATTAAGTGGCTTGCCTTGTGCATGGTCAATGAGTTGATAAAGATCATTTAAGTCACGTAACGCAAGTGGTGCTAGAATTGGATTTGAAGTTAAGCAGTTTTCAATATAACTTGAAGCAAAAACTTCATCCATACCACCAAGAACTTCACCTAAATTATAAATATCTGCACGGTTAGCCAACATATCTGGTATTTTGAATACTTCTCCTGATTCAGTATACGGGTTACCTGACATAATAACGCAGAATTTTTTACCTCGGAGATCATAGGTCTTAGTTTTTTCTTTCCAAACACCTTCTATTCGGCGTGAACCATCACAAAGGGAGATGAATTTTTGTAAGAATTCCGGATTGGTGTGCTGTATATCATCAATATAAAGCATGACGTTATTTCCCATTTCAAGCGCTAGATTAAGTTTTACTAGCTCTTGTTTGGCAGTTGCATTCGGTGCTTGATTTGGATCGAAAGATAACACACTATGGCCTAAAGCCGGTCCGTTAATCTTCATAAAGATTAATCCAAGACGATTAGCAACATATTCCATTAATGTCGTTTTACCATAACCCGGTGGAGATATAAGCAGTAATAACCCCATTAAATCGGTACGTCTAGTTTCACCAACCGTTCCCATTTGTTTAGCTAAGTTATCACCAATGATAGGTAAGTAAACTTGATTAATGAGTTTGTTTCGCACAAACGAACTTAATGGTTTAGCCTTAAATTCCTCTAGATGTAGAAGATCACGTTGTTCATCGAGTACTTCCTGACGAAGACTTTGATAATGCTGAAACTCCGGAATAATAATTCTGGACTGTTTACGCATGCGACTAAAGAAATCATCAAGATTGATATTCAACACTCCCTGAATTATACTTGGATGATCGCCAAGTAAATCGTTGACGGAAATATCAAGCTCAAGCTCGCTAATTCCCAGCGTAATGCTACTTTCTTTATCTAACATACACAATACTAAAGCTTCAGCAATATAGTCTGATAGTTTTTGATATTGGGGTAGGGTACAAAGACCTTTAAACCAACTTTCGATTAGAATCCAGCGATCGGCAAGTCGTTTTTGAAGATTGCTTTGTGATTGGTTAAAATCACCCCACATATGAGATTCCTCGAGGCGGGCTTTTAAACCTTCAAATAGATAGTGGCCATATTTACTTAACGTAAATTCTTGTGGTGTTTCGGCTAATATATAGCTTAAATATTCAGTTGCTTGTTTTACATGATACTGTTCATGTTGAATAGGATACTTTTCTAAAAATTGGGTTAATTCAAAAGACATCTCTGTTTGAAGATTTCTTATACCTTCATCATGACCAAATAACGCCTGTATATCTTTACAAGTTTTGGCTCGCTCTGGCCATAATTTGGCAATATCACTTTTTTGATTATGATGCCAAAAAAGGATAGCTAAGCTTCGGGCTAAAGGGTTATAGCGTAATAGACCGGCCGCTTCACCTAGCGGAATCAGTTTGGCTAATATTTTTAATGCATCGTGATCGTGAATCCCTTTTTCATAGCCCTCACGATATCGCATTGACGCATAATCTCTTACTGTTTTAGCTAATACCTCAGGTTGGTTTAATTGATTTTTTAAATCGTCATAACTTAAATCATGCTCTTTTTTAAGCGCTGAATTAATTATTGAATATGCTAAATATTCACCACGGTAAACACTTGGCGATTCGGATTCTAATGAAATTGACCAGAAAGGTTTATAACTTTCTAATTTAGGGTCATTAATTCTTTCCTGATAATCAGTACCCGTTAATTGCAAATAAAGATGATCTTCTTTTGGTACAATGGTTAAATCAAGTTCTTGGGTGTTGACACTAAACTTATGTCTTGGTCCCAGTTTGATTACATTTCCGCCAGATTCAAATATTTCTGATTTATCTCGTAAGGCACGTATTGATTGATCTCTGGCACTTTGGAAACGAGATTCAATATCATCCGCTTTGACATTATCAAAAAGTGCTCTTAATTTTTCGACTATTTCACGAATTTTTAAAGCTAAAGCGTCGGCAACAAAAAAAGCATTTAACTCATTTTGATCAGAAAATTTAGCCGTTCTTCTTGGTATACTATCTAAAATTCGATTGGCAGCCGTAAGTAACGCTTCTGTTCGTCTTGTTCTATCTTCAAGTAGTGATTGTTTATGGGTTTCAAATGATTCTAATATTTCTTCCCGTTTAGCCAGAATATCATTAAGGAACTCTTCACTTTCACTGAATTGATTTTCAAGCTCTTCGAGTTGTACTAAAAGCCTTGATAATTCATCGTCACATTTTTCTGGCGTGGTAGCTAAACTTAAAGCACTGGCAACACTTTGTCCAAACAGTTTGAATTGTGCGCCAAATTGAGCAACCATTTCAGTACTTGATAGGTTTTTTCGTTTTTGGTTGATTTTGGCTTTTGTTTGATTGAGTTTTGCATAAACTTCAGCAATAGCTTCAATAATTCTTGTTTGTAAAGTGACATCATCAAATTTTAATGTCGCCATTAATTGCGAAAGCATATCAAGATCATTAGACATTTGATCGGCTATTGCTATTGGTTCAATCAACTTGGCAACGGTATCGGCTTTTTCAAGAGATTTATCAATTTCTTCTATTTTTAAGGCATAAGGTTCTAATGCTTTATCACTGTCGAGAAAGTTTGCTGTCGCTAATGAAACAACTGATTGTCGCTCTTTAAGTTCATTTTCCATTATATCGATCTGATTTAAATCGATATAGCGATAACTTCTTAAAGTAACTAGGCTGCCTAATTGCATTTTTATTGCATTTAAAGCATCGACAAACTCTTGTGTTTCTTGCCAGCTATCAGGGTATAACTTTGATAATAAATCTTGTTGATTTGTGATTGCTTCACGCATCGCACTTTCGGACTGGCGGCGTATGCTTTCGACTTTTTCATATTCATCCAGCACTAATTCACTGGTTTGGGTGATATTGCGTAATATTGGTGAAAATGAAAGATTTACTTCATCATTTAACCAAAAATAACTATCGAATAATCGTTTTGTGTCTTCACTTAATTTACTATAGAGCTGTGAAGAAATAGATTGGTTATCAATTTCACGTGAAATAAAGTAAAGATCTGAAATACCACGAACAAGTTCAGCGTTTCCGATTTTACCTAAAAAGCTATTGTTTGTTGGTTGTTGAGCGGCAAATTCATCGCTATAAAAAGGAGTTTGCCAAATTTGCATTGGATGGACTCGAGTTGGTTCATCATTTTCACCTTCAAAAACAACCATTCTTCCGTCTTCAAAAACTGCATAACCATGACCTAAAATAGGATTATCCAGTTTTCGTTCAATCATGTTGTAGTTGAATAATGCCAGGCGACCAGTATATGGATCGTAAAAAATATATAACACATCTTCGCCATTTGGGGAACGTCTAATCCGTCTAAAACGCATTCCTGACATTGATTGGTCGAATGTTTTATATTCACCATTTTGCAAGTAATATCCACCAGGAAATATAACACCATGATCTTCCGGTAGTTGAATACAAGCTTGACCAATAAAATCAATTCGTTGCGCTGTTTGGGTCAAGGTGTTATAAATCAAATAGCGCCAATTTTCTTCACGGTATGGTAATACTTTTAAAAGTATCAGCGAACCTACTTTGGCATATTCAATTTTTGCATCATTTATTGATTGGTTTTTATCTAACACATCTTCACGATAAATACCCAGCCCATCATTGGTATTATTTTCACATTTGATTGTCAAATCTCCACCAATGGTTTCGACAAACACAGTATCTAAGATATTGACGTGTGGAAATCGACCATTAACAATATTTTCTCTTGTTGTTTCAATCCATTCAAAATCATAAGCTGGTGGAAGCGCTATATCACGTTCTCCACGATTATCGATATAGTTAATGGTTTTCTTATCACTTGAGATTGACCAACGAAATACACGGATATCGCTTAATCGTTCACCAATTTGAAAGCTTGCCAGTAATTTACCGTCACGTTCAACCAGTTGCAGCAATTGGGCATTTTTGTAGTAGGTATATAACTCACTGAAGTCTTGAACAAAACGATCAATATTTAAAAATGTACCGGAAAGATTTACTGGATCGGCTTCATAATTACCGTCACGTTCAACCAGTTGATAAAGTGAAAAGACATCTTCAATTTTTGCTTCTTTTTTTAAGCCTAAAAAAACGTTATATCCAAATAGTAACCAATCACCAAAACGGACAATGTCTCGTGCGACACAATTGTTTTCCGTTCGGATACGAATTCGTCCTATAATTGACATATCACTTTTACCAAATTCGGACAGCCTTTGTTGATTTAAAGTTTCTGTTTTTTGGTTAAGCTCTATTCCTAAAGCGGTGAGACGTTTTCGAAGGATTTCATAAGCACCACCTTCAGCAACAGCTTTATCAAGTGTTGTTTGTTGTTCGTTATCTTGTTCTATTTCTGCCATTTTAAACTCATTGATCATTATGTAGAAGGGCTACTGTTTTCGGTAGCTAGCTACCGAAAACAGATGATAGTGTGACAATTCAATTACGAATTATCTGTCTAGTGGTCTTGTTCACTATCTTTACTATCAGATGATAAAAATTGTTTAGCGAGTGCCTTTAGATCAGTATTTTCTAACGTCTCTTTTAAATTCACATTCTTATTGCCGGATAAGCGTGATAGCACTGATTGTAATGCAGATTGTAAAACAGGGCTTTGGTTAACTGTTCCTTCAATAGCTTTACCAACACTAATCGCTTTAGAGAAGCTGTTAAAGAAGTTATCATTGCCACCAACAATTTCGATATTAGCTTTACTAAATGCGGCTGCAAGTACTTCGGCTTGTTCTTTAGCAATTTCTTTATTAGCAGCAATTGCAGCAATGGCTTGTTCGAAACTTTTTTCCAATGCTAAACGGAACTCTTCATGGCTTTGTGACTGTTCACTCATCGTTGCCATTGCTTGGAATTTCTCAACTAAACCGCTTGCTTCAGCAGTTAAACGCTCACGAATAACTAATGCTTCTGCTAAACCTTGTTCTTTGGTTGCCGTTGCTTTAGCAAGGCCGATGCGTTCATCACCACGTGCTTGTGCAGAGAGTTTTTCTTCAAGAATTTTAGCTTCTGTTAAACCTTGTTTTTCAGTTGCAATCGCTTTCGCTTCAATAACTTTCGCTTCAGATAATCCGACTTCTTGGCAACCTTTTGCTTCTGCTAATAAAGTTTCAGCTTTGATATTGGCTTTAACTAATCCTTCTTTTTCTTCTGCTTCTGCACGAGCTTTACGGACTTTCGCTTCAGCTAAGCCAATTGCCGCTTCTTCAGCTTCAATTCCTTGTGCTAATTGTTTTTTGGCTTCAGATTGTTTTGCGGCTGCTTCAAGTTCAGCTTGTGCCATTGTACTAATTTCAACTGCACGATATTTAGATGCTTTTTCATCAGCTTCAGCTTGTTTAACTTGTTTTACCAGTTCTTGTTCAGCTCGAGCTTCTGCTTCAATGATTGTAGTTTGTTTTTCTCGATCTGCTCTTGAAACTTCACGCACTTCTTTAATGTTTTCTTCTTCAACTGCAACAGTTTTTTCAACTGCGACTCTTTCACGAATTACATTGGCAATCGTTTTCTTTTCTTCTTCAAGAACTTTATCTTTTTCGATACGTTGTAATTCAACTTCTCGTTCCCGTGCCACGATTTCAAGCGAGCGTGCACGTTGTACCCGTTCTTCTTCAATCGCAATGGCTCTTAAGCGATTTTGTTGTGCAACTTCGACTTCACGTAAACGATTCTCTTCACGTACTTCAATTTCCTGTTGCGATTGAATGCGTGCTTGTTCAGCTTTTAATCGTTCTTCTTCCTGCACTTTTAAGGTTTCAGCCATTTCACGAGCACGGATTGTCTCAATTTCACGTTTTTGTCGTGCTTCTGCATCGGCTTGTTGACGTTCAAGTTCTAGTTTGGCTTCGATAGTTTCGGTGTCTTTTTTCTTTAAAGCCAGTTCAAGATCTCTTTCTCGCTTATTGGTTTCATCTTT
Organism: Gilliamella sp. B2923; assembly: GCF_026536565.1. Taxonomy (NCBI): domain Bacteria; kingdom Pseudomonadati; phylum Pseudomonadota; class Gammaproteobacteria; order Orbales; family Orbaceae; genus Gilliamella; species Gilliamella sp. B2923. The sequence continues at coordinate 16,010 of NZ_JAFNNZ010000010.1, forward strand.
GTGAATTGCAGTAATTGAGGTAATTTTATTAATCCCTTCTGCATCAAAAATATTATCCGGGTCTAATGCTTTAATAGGTGTTTGTTCTAAATAGTCAATTGCCACATCTTCAAGCGCATAACCGTTAAGATCTTTACCGATAACATCGATAATACGTTCACGAAAATTTAAGCGATCTTCAAATAATTTGGCTAATTCAAATTGTTTACCCACGGTTTTCAATGCTTCAGAAAACTTAGCGCTAAATAATGAACTAACTGCTTTTTGATCAGATGCTCTGTCAACACCAATTGATTTTGCAACTTTTAATACATCTTCGGTGGTTTCATTAACACGCAAATAAAATGCAACACAGATATCAGCACGTAGGTTGTCTTTACAAATTAATCCATCTTTACCACGACGTTCTACATCAAAAGTAATTAATGAGATTTTCATAAACTCTTTTTTATGTATAACCGGATAAACTAAAGCACCGGTAAAGTAGACTTTCGGTTTTGAGCTCATATCATTGACAATAAGCGCAGTACCTTGAGGAACTTTGATATAGAATGCTTTAAATAATAAGAAAAATCCTAAAATAACAAGAAAGATAACGCCTATAACTGTAGCAAATAAAATGATGGTATCGAAATTCATTGACATAATTTACTTTTCTCCAAAAAAATTAATTTTTATAATCCATTAAACTCTTCTAAACTAACTATTTCATAGCTATTGTCGGTTTCATCATAACGTAGCAAGATAGCCTTATCGTGACGCTTAAATTGATTAGGCTCTTTACATCTTACTTGCAATATTAAACTAGCTCCGCCATCTTCATAAATTGCTTCACCTTTAATTTCATTAACGGTACTTGACCGAATGATTACTGATTGGCCAAGTAAAACTTTATGATCTTGAGTTATATTCAATTTATTAAATAATGGTCTGAGTGGTTTAATGATGTATGCAGTTAGATAAACCGCAACAATAAAGGTAATGAATAAAACGAGTAATCCTACGATGTAATAAACAAAGGTAAGGTTACTAAACGGTAAGATAAAAAAACGAAAGGAAAAATAACTTATCAACCAGCCTAGCAAAGAAATTAAGGTTATGACAAGTGTCATGGGGACTTGATTGAAGCCTAATTTCAATAATAATCCGGCAAATCCAGATGCATTACCCGGAATATCTGTTGATAAATCGCCCATATCGATGTCCAGATCGACATCTAAACAATCAACAGTTAAGATACCAATTGCAGCTGTTAACCAATACAACACACAAAGCGTAAGTAATCCACTGAAAATTACCACAGGAAAAGAAAAAAATATTCCCCAAAAAAGCTCCATTATATTTCCTTAATTGCATTTTTATATGCATTTTTATTTTTAGTTAGATAAATAGTTATAATGTTTATTAGTTTATACCAGAAACAAAATAGTTACATAATATAAAATTCTAGGAAGCTTGTTTTTCTTTCAATCGAGCTAAAATGGCAATGGCATTTTTATTACTTGATTTTATGCCGGCTTCTTCGAGCTTACTATCAAGCGAATTAGCACTGTCACTTTTAGCTAGTTCATTTTTCGCATCCAATACTGCCGCCGTTTGTTCCTGACGTTTCTTGATTCGATCTAATGAATCTAAAGCTGTTTGCAATTTGGTTGTTGAACCACCGTAACGTTGTGCAACAGCTGATTGAGCTTTTTGTACACTTTCTGTTGCTTTAACAATATCTACCTGTTGTTTTAAATTACGAATATTAATTTCTGTTTGGGAAATGGTTTGGCGTAAATTTTTACAACTTTCAGTGAAACACTTAGCTTGTTTTAAATAGTTATCATGCTCCGTTTCAAGCTGAGCTAACTTTTCCGCGACTTCTAACGCCAACTCTTCATTATTTGCTTCTAACGCTTTTATCGCGTAGCTTTCATACTCAGCGATTTTTTCTGCGGTAAGTTTTACTTCTTTATCAGCTAATTTTTGTTGAGCAAGTATATTTGCTAATGACTCTTTAGCTTGTTTTAACTCCATATCTGCGTCACGAATTTCTTGATCCAAGATACGTAAAGCTTGAGTATCAATAATTGATTCTCCAACCTCATTGATACCACCACGGAGTGCCGTAACAAGTTTTTTGAAGATAGCCATTTTTAATCTCCTTTTTTCTAGCATAATTCAATTGGTTAATCATTGATGTAATTTTCAAAAGCTTCAGTGGCTTTAATCACATTATCAGATAAAGTTTCTAATTCATAAATAATATTGTTAAGTATTGATGAAGCACTTAAAGCACCATACATTATATAATTTATTGAACCGTCGCCACTTTTTTCTATCGCTATGGTTGATAAAGGAAATAATTTACGTGAACATAAGACTTCTTCGTTAAATTGGGTTAAATCTTTAATCATATCAACAGGCCAAAGCAGAGCTTCAACAATAATTTGTTGATTTGAAACACTTAAATACAACGGTAAATCGCCATATTCATGCATAATGATAAACAAACATGCATCTACACCATCGATAATTTCAATACTTGCATAACCTTGTTTAACTAATTCAGAATTATTTAATTGTTCATAAAGATCTGTAATTAACCAAACTTCATTTTTTTTCATTTCATTGTTTTCCTGTTGATGATTATAAATTACGTTACTTGATATCAAAGGTTTGCGAAACTGTTTTTCAATTTCAACTAGCTTTGAGGTATTTTCCGGTAAAATCCAAACTTCTTTTTTTACTAAACCTTGTTCACGTAATCGTTGTCGATATTGTTTTTGATAAAAGGCTGAGTTTTTGATCTCTTTTGTTTTTTTCATAAAATTTATTTTGGATTTAATTAGAATTTAATGTCAGTAATATTAACACAAAAATATTACATGTAAATATTACATGTAATATTTTATTAAATACATAATGAAAGGATTTAATTTTAATAACTCTATATTTTATAATGATATTCTTTAAAATAAAGCATTTTGAATTGGCTGAAATAAAAGTTTTTATAAAAAATTATCGAAGGGGATTAGGTTAAATTTTATTTTTAGAATTAATCTTACATCAAATATACAAAACTTTTAGATCGGTTTTTGAAAATAAATAACCCGCTAAAGCGGGTTATGATCAGTAAATGTTAACTTTCTATTAAATTAAAAATCGATATCTAAACCTAATTGGAATGTTCTACCCGGAGCGGTAAACATATCTAGGTATTTGTGATCTGATGAGCGATATAGTTTATTATTGCTTAAATAATCCCAGTATTTCTGGTCAGTTAAGTTATAAATACCGCCACTTAGTTTTACATTTTTAGTAATATTGACATAACCAGTTAAATCAACGGTACCATGTCCGGCGATTCTAAAGTATTCGTCCGTTGAGTCTTTAATTGGTGTTCCGTCATTACTATGTGTTTCACGTGTTGTCGATTCTGTTTTCTTCCCTTTTTGGAAAGTCGCCGTCACAGCAACTCCGTAGAGTTTGTTTGGATCATCCCATGCTAAACCAATAGTACTTTTTAATGGTGCGATGGTATCCATTTCAACATATTTATCGCCTAAATAGCTTGATTTAGATTTACCTTGGTTATAACCAATGGCGAATCTAGCGCTTAAGCCATTGACAGATTCAAACCATGAGCCAAAATTAAATTCACTGCTTAATTCTGCCCCGTAAATATAGGCTTTATCCCGGTTTTCCGATTGGTAAACTATACGGTTGCCTGTTCCAACAAAATTTTTCTTATAACGAGAATACGCAATAAAATTCTTGTATTTATTATAAAATACCGCTGAAGATAGCGTCATACCAGATACAGGCTGACCTTTCAGACCCAATTCAAAATTATCGCTGGTTTCAGTTTTAAGATTTGAATCACCAACCAAAACATACATTTGACTATGCGCCAAATATGAACCGTATAACTGGTTTTGGTTTGGCATTTGTGCGCCACGTTTATATTGTAAATAGGCGGTTAAATTAGGATTAAGATCGTACATAAACGCCAGAGACGGTAGGATTTTAAAGTCACTATTACTATTGTACTGTTTACCTAATTGGCTCGAATTGATATTCGATACCGCCATATTTTCAAGATTACGTGGTTTGGTGTTTTGATAGATAGCTCTTACTCCCGGAACGATATAAAAATTGTTGCTATCGTTAATATTAAAACTAATGCGATCCTCAAAGAATCCACCTATTTGATAGCTACGGCTATCTGCTTGCGGTTTGGTATAATCTCCGTCAGGGAAAATTCGACCATTTTGTGATTTTGCAGAAGTATAAAATGGCGATTCATCTTCACTCCACTTAGCATTTAAACCAGCAGTAATTTTTTGATTATCAAAACTTTTTAATAGTGTTGTGATAAAGTTATAAGATTTTGTATTGTAATTTGTTTGAGTATTGAAGTTACCTTTAGAACTATGGCGCAAATAGGTATCATCAAATACATTTGTGCGTTGATAATTTATCTGAGTGGTTAAACTATCAATCCAACTAATGTTGGTTGGTTTCCATTGATCTTTAATCGCTAAGTTAAAGCGATTATTTTTACTACGCTGATGATCATACGATTCAATTTTTTTACCATACCGATCCCAAGTATCATAATGAGAGTTTTTGGTTTTACTGTTGAAATCAATCGTTGCGTTGACCAAATGCTCGTCCGTCATTTGCCATCCAATTCCCGCTAAAATTGAATTTGAGTGCCAATTTTCAGGATAGCTATTGATCGAATCTCCGTAATTGCGGCCTTGCTGTCCGTCACGACGGCTTAATACAAGAATTCCATTAAGGTACTCATCACCTCCGGCGATAGTTATACCTTGATGATAGCTTCTATCGGCGCTGTCGTAATTATTTTGAAATCCAAAATAGCTGGTTTTGCCCGGATACAAATAATAACTGGCTGTTTTAGTTTGGAATGAAACAGAGCCACCTAAGGCATTATTTGCATTACTGACAGATGTTGCGCCAGATTGAATATCAACCTTGTTATACATATAAGTATCAATGTAATCACGTCCAATACCGTATGAACCAAATCCCGCTCTACCAACAGAATTAACACGCCCTTGAGCAATCGGTAATGGCATTCCGTCAATATCAATCGATACACGATTAGCATCTAAACCACGAATATTGTAACCGGTAAATCCACCACGATCCCAACTGCTTTTACCACTGCCGGAACCGGAAATATTGCCCGGCGCTGAAATAAGCGGTTGATAACGCATGATACTACCAAAGTTCGTACCGCCATCACGTCTAATATCTGATTCCGAAATTTCTGTATTAGTACCAGCTGTTTTGGTGGCTTCATGAGCCGTTACTGTAATGGTATCAATATTGTTTTCTTCATCTTGAGTTTGAGCGGCGACGGTAGGTAACGCTAAGGTTAACCCTATTGCTAGCGTGCCGGTTTTCTTTAGATTAATTAAGTCAAACATTTTATTCCTTTCAAAAATGATAAATACGAATAATGTACTTCAATTGCTTCTTTAACTAATTGATATAATTATTTTTTAAAATCCGATTGTGGTTATTTATTTTCAGAGTAAAAACTTGCATAAAGTATTTTGGTCACCTCATCAATACGGGGGCCGATACCGAATAAATAGCTATCATCTATCGTCACTATGCGATGATTTTTAAAAGCCGATGTTTCGGTAATACCGGGAATGGTGTTAACTTTATCAAGTCCACCTAACTGGCTAATTGAATGACTGTTTAACAAAATAACTTCGGGATTCATAGCAATTAATGATTCAGCGGTATAACTTTTAAAGCTATTATGTTTTGCCAGATTTTCACCACCCGCAATTTCAATTAACGCATCTGCTGTTGTATTTTTACCTGCGACAGAATTGGTGCCTCCCATGCTCATTAGGAACAGTACTTTGGCTTTTTGAGGATGAGTTGTAATTTTGCCTTGGATTTGTGCTAAGTTGGTTTTTATCTTATTGGTTAATTGTTGTCCTTCGGTTTGTTTATTGAGCTTTGCCGAAATTTTTTCAATATTTTCATATAACAACTCAATAGTGCCCGGAACTCGCTTCAATGGCAAAACATCAACCTTAGCTTGGCTTACTTGGCTGATAATGTTATCAGGCTCGGCATCCTCTAAAGTAATAAAAAGGGTAGGATTTAATGACAAGATACCTTCAATATTCAATAATTTCCAATATCCGATTTGCGGAAGTTGCTTCGCTTTTTCGGGGTAGCTACTGGTTTTATCCACCCCAACAACTTGATCTCCCGCACCTAAAGCAAATACTATCTCTGTGAGGGATCCTCCTGCAACAACAATTCTTTCATTAGCAAAGCTATGGTTGATTAAACTGTTGAAGCTTAAAATTAACAAAAATAGACTAATTTTTGCCATTATTTTATTCTTCATTACTTGTTTTCCATGTAGTTATGACTTCAGATAGAATCCATAATATAGTGAAAATGATAACTATTATCAACACAATTATAATGATATCCTAATGTTAATTATTTTTCAAAAAAGTCATTAAAAAGTTAACAGATTTGCTTTTCTTACAAAAAATAATAAATTAATTATCAATATATTATGAAATTCACTAATAAAAAATATTGATAAATGATAATAATTATTATTTAATTTGCAAAGATTATTTATAAGAATGGCTGTTATGAAATCATTAGATGTAAGTGCGTATTACGCTTCAAATTCTGTTTTACCGTTTAAAAATCGTTGGGCTGTAATGCCTCTTCAAGCAAGTTTACCAGTACCACCTCATGAGATAGAAAATACATGGAATAACCTTCAAAAATCCAATCTTGCAGGCCGAAAACGTCTGATTTATATACATATCCCTTTTTGTGATATCCATTGCCAATTTTGTGGTTTTTATCAAAACCCATTGCGTAAATTCAATACTGAAACATATGTCGATTATTTATTAAAAGAAATTGCACTTGAAATTAATAATCCCGCAATACAATCAGCTCCGATCCATGCTGTTTATTTTGGTGGTGGTACACCATCTGCATTAGCTGCCGGGCAACTAGCGCGGGTGATTGGTTATTTAAAACAGAATGCGCCATTAGCCCCCGATTGTGAGATAACGGTTGAAGGGCGGATTTCAGATTTTGATGATGAACGAATTGATAGTTATATTGAGGCTGGTGCCAATCGATTCTCAATTGGCATTCAAACATTTAATACTGAAATAAGACAAAGATTAGGTCGCCAATCGTCTGAACAACAAATTATTGAAGGGTTTAAACGCATTGCTTCACGTGATAGCGTGGCCTTAGTCTGTGATTTAATGTTTGGTTTACCAAATCAAACAACAGAGAGCTGGCAACGTGATTTAGAGATTGCAGATAGTCTACCACTTGACGGCGTTGATCTTTACTCTCTAAACCTTTTACCTACCACACCACTGGCTAAAGGGGTAGAAAATAACCGAATCGTGTTGCCTTCTATTACGGATAAATGTGATTTTTATTTGCAAGGCGCTAATTATCTGGCTAAACAGGGATGGACACATTTAACCAATGCCCATTGGGCTAAAACCAGTCGCGAAAGAAATTTATATAATTTTCTGATAAAACAAGGCTCACATTTTTTTGCTTTTGGATCATGTGCAGGTGGAAAATTAGCAGGACAATCATTTATGATTCAGCGTGATTTAAACCAGTATTATGCACAGCTCGATCAAGGTAAAAAGCCGCTGATGATGTTAACCGGTAAACCCTTAATCGGCTCATGGTTATATCAATTACAAGCAGGAATTGAAAAAGGTCGGGTTGATTTAACCCAGTTAACCGATAAAGTGGAATTATTCGATCCATTAATCAAACAGTGGCATCAAAATGGTCTGTTACAAAATGAAGATCACTGCTTACGGCTAACGTTATCCGGTCGTTTTTGGTCAAGTAACCTGTTACAGGCTTTACAGCAATTGTTATTACAACTGAATAATCCGGAACATATCGAATTGCAACAAAAAATGGCGCAGGCCAAACAATCAATGCAAGCGGGGCAGGGTATGCCTAAGTTTCATTCGCATAAACAGAACATCGAAACAACATCACACAATTAAAGGATATTACAATGGTCGATAAAAAAACGCATTTAGATAATCTTGCAACTTATATGCAATCAAATCCTGAAGAGTTATTAGAAAAAATTGCACAAGATTTTCAAGTTCCGTTAGCACAAGTAATTCAAGCTCTACCAGATGCTAAAATTGTTGATGGTAGCCACTTTGATACAATTTGGGCTGAGGTTGCCACATGGGGCGATGTGCTATTTTTAATCCATAATGGCGATATTATTGCTGAAATCTCCGGCGAATTACCACCGGGAACACACAGTCAAAAATATTTCAATTTACGTCACCAAAAAGGATTAAGTGGCCATATTAAAGCCGAACATTGTCAGCATATTGCTTTTATTGAACGCAGCTTTATGAAAATGTCTACCGCATCAATGATTTTCCTTAATCATTATGGACAAGCAATGTTTAAAATTTTTGTTGGTCGAGATGAAAAACATCAATTGAAAGCTGACCAATTAGAAAAATTCAGAGCTTTAGCTAAAAACATTAACTAATTATTAAAAATCACATGAAAACATTACTAATATTTGGCGTTAGCCCAAAGCATGGAACAGGTTATCAAGTTTCTCAATTAGTTAAACAACGCTATGACAAATGGCGTTGTATTGCGTTAGTGAGAGATGCGGCTTTTGCAGAACAATTGTCTCAACAAGGAATCGAAACTTATGTTGGTGATGCAACCGATGTTGAACTGGTTAGCGACCTTTGTCAAAAAGCAGGTACCGATTCTACAATTGTCTCAACCTTAGGGGGTGAAACCGGTAATTATATTGCTCAGCGAGTCATTATTGATTGCGCTCAACAAGCAGGCATAAAACAGATGGTTTTAGTCACTTCGCTTGGTTGTGGCGATTCATGGTCAACCTTATCTTCACGTGCAAAACAAGCATTTGGTAATGCCGTTCGGGAAAAATCACTAGCTGAAGTTTGGTTACAAACCAGTGCGCTTAATTTCTTAATTTTAAGACCAGGTGGACTCCGTGACGGTGAAATAACAGGGCAAGGGCAATGTTATTTTCAACAAGAAGTTCATGGATTTGTATACCGTAAAGAGCTAGCAAGAATAATTATTGATAAAATTGCTAATCAACAACTTGATAATTGCGCTTATAGTGTTGTAGATCCCACTTTAACAGTTAGTTCTTAGTATTTATAAAAAGCCTGAAATATTACAAATGGAGTTCATCTGTGCGCAATTCTAGTCATCGATCAATGTTATGGGGTTTATCTGCCATACTTTTGATTTTAATTATTTATTCTGCAAATTCAGGTGCATTAAAGTTACCTGTGTTTCAATTGGCTAGTCTGTCATTTGATGATCCATTATGGAATATTTGGTGTAATATTCGGCTACCAAGAATTATTTTAGCAGTAATTGTCGGCATGGCATTAGCAACGTCTGGTGCGGTCATGCAAGGGTTATTTAGAAACCCATTGGCTGATTCAGGTTTGTTAGGTATTAGTAGTGGTGCCAGCTTAATGGTTGGATTATCAATACTGTTTCCGACAATTTTTCCACCGATCATGATGCTATATGGCAAAATGGTTGCCGCATTTTTAGGTAGCCTATTTATTTGTCTTTTAATTTATCTTTATAGCCTACAAGAGCAATGTAACTTAGCCAAAATGGTGTTATTAGGCGTTGCCATTAATGCCATTATTGGCGCTGTAATGGGATGCTTGAGTTATATCAGTGACGAATCTCAATTGCGACAACTTTCATTATGGTCAATGGGGCATTTAGGTAAAGGTTCTTGGGATTTGGTATTAGTTGCCATGTCATTAATTGTTCCTGCGCTAATCTGTATTTTTAAGCTATCTCATCAACTCAATATATTGCAGCTGGGTGATGAAGATGCTCACTATTTAGGAATTAATGTCCAGCGTATAAAACGTTATTTACTATTGCTATGCGCAGTACTAATTGGTACGGCGGTTGCAGTAAGTGGCATTATTGCCTTTGTTGGATTAGTTGTGCCACACATGATCCGTTTGCGAATTGGCGCAAATCATCAATGGTTACTGCCCGGTTCAGCCTTGGGCGGTGCCTGTTTATTATTACTTGCCGATACGTTAGCAAGAACACTGGTTGCCCCAATTGAGATACCGGTTGGATTATTTACCAGTTTAATTGGTGGTCCTTATTTCCTTTGGCTTATCTTGAGGCATAAATAACCGATGAACTATGATATATTATGCGCTAAAAACCTAACATTTGGTTATGGCGAACGAATGATAATTAATGATGTGTCTTTAGATATCAAGGCAGGTGAAATTGTCATTATAATTGGCCCTAATGGCGCAGGAAAATCAACGTTATTACGTCTGTTAACCGGATATCAAAAGCCTTCATCTGGTCAATGCTATTTACAAAATAAACCATTATCACAATGGTCAACCAAAGCGTTAGCAAAAATAAGAACTGTCATGCTTCAACAAAGCCAATTAACCTTTCCATTTAAAGTAAGGGAGGTGATTGCAATGGGCCGAGCGCCATACGGAAAAGCCAATTTTAATGAAGCAATTGAAGATGCCATGCGCCAAACCGATTGCATATCATTAGCCGATCGGGATTATCGCGGTTTATCCGGCGGAGAACAACAACGGGTACAGCTAGCAAGAGTATTAGTACAGTTGTGGCAACCCGAACCTAGCGAAAAAATTCTCTTTTTAGATGAGCCGACTTCAGCACTGGATTTATATCATCAACAACACACATTGCGCTTATTAAAACGGCTTGCTAAGGAACAAAAATTAGCAGTATGTTGTATTTTACATGATCTTAATTTAGCGGCTTTGTATGCCGATAAAATTATATTGCTCAATCAAGGTAAAATTGTAGAACAAGGCACACCGGCAGAAGTGCTAACAGAGAAAAATATTAATCATTGGTATGGGGTAGAATTAGGGATTTTTTCACATCCGAATAATTCTGCTGTACCACAAGTGTATTTAAACCCCTAATGAGATCAAAAATTATTGGCATTGATTGCTAGCTCCATTTTCGTTCAAAATCAGTATATAATAATAAAAACTTAAAAAATGGGGCTAATGATGACTAACGATAACGATGAAAGTTCAGTTTTAGTTTCAAAATTGCTAGCAGCGGAGCCTGTTTTTTGTTGTCAATTAGATGGAAAAGGTAAAGCTTTAGCGTTAACCGCGAACAGTAAAGCAACGACCCAACAGCCTTGCTGGATCCATTTAGATTTTGCTAAACCACAAACCATTAAATGGATAAACAGCACAAATTTAATTCCAAATATTGTCAAAAACGAATTAATCAAACCGAATCAAATCCCAAAAGAAATACGCTTTGATTCGGGTATTTTGGTGGTGTTAAAAGGGGTGAATTTTACCCCGAACGAATTACCTGATCCTATCGTAACTTTTCGCTTCTTTATTACTGATAACTTAATCATATCAACCAGACATCAGCAAATCGAAGCTATTTTCCAATTAAAAGATAATTTAGAAAAAGGTATCGGACCGGTTGATGTTGCAGACTGGTTAATACAGATTTCAGAACTAATTAGTGATCAAGTAAATTTATCATTCGACAGTGTCCATAATAAAATTATTAAACTTGAGGATTTAGTATTAAATCAGCGTATCTTTTCGCATAAAGAAATTGGTCGGGTGCGAAAACAGTTAATTGTATTACGAAGATTGTTATCGCCCCAGCGAGACATTTTCGTTAAAATCTCAACCGAACGAATATCTTGGATCGACGATAATGATCGGCAACGGTTGCATGATATCTCTAATCAACAAAGCCACTATGTCTCAGATATCGACAGCTGTTTATTGCGTTTAGCATCTATTATGGAACAAATTAATAGCTTTTTGGCTGAATCGACTAATAAACGCATCTATTTAATGTCGCTCTTTACCATTATTTTTACACCGATAACTTTTATCACAAGCCTGCTTGGGGTAAATTTGGCCGGTATTCCATTTAGTGAACACCAATGGTCATTTATAGGACTAATATTGCTCCTGTTAATCATTAGTATTGTATCGGCGATTTGGCTCAAATTTAAAAAATGGTGGTAATCATTGTTATTTTTCTTTAACCAAATTAGATTGTAATTTTATGAAGTTTTGAAAAATCCCTTTATAAAATTTTATTCACCAATAGGCATTAATTTTTAATTCAAACTAATTGGCAAGGAAGCCTTAAAAAACAGTAACATTGTTTAAATGAATATCGACATACTCACTCTTTTAGACAGTGACTGATTATTTTTATTTAAAGCCCAAAATAGAAACTCAAAAAAGCCTGATGTCATCGATTAAATCAATGATTAAAAATGATTATCAACAAATTATCGGGCTTGAATAGGCGAAAGAGTTATGTAACAATTCACCGTCTTAGGCAGAATTTGCAATATTGGGAAAGGATTGACTATTTTGAAGGATAATATTATTGCTACTGGTGCATTATTTTATTTCGCCTATAACCGTTGTATCGACCATAAAATTAACGCCATAAAGTTTCAAATACGATATAAACTTGCTTTAATTGGTTTCACTCAGCGCATTATTTGGTCTGCTAGGTCAAATATCAGCTTGCCGGGATAGGTATTATCCGGTTTTTTATAGAACAAATAAGGTGATAGCTTTGCTAAATCCTAACGTGCTTAAACTGTCTAACATTAATGATTTATACTAATAATTATGCAATCAAATCAATCCTATCGTCTTTTTATTGCTGAAAAACCTAGTCTGGCAAGGGCTATTGCGGATGTATTGCCAAAACCTCATCAAAAAGGGAATGGCTTTATCAAAGCCGGCAATGGTGATATTGTCAGTTGGTGTATTGGGCATTTACTTGAACAAGCGACGCCAGAGGTTTATGACCAACGTTATAAAAAGTGGCAAGTTAATGATCTACCAATTGTCCCTGAAAAATGGATATTAATGCCAAAAAGCAACACTGCAAAACAGTTTAATATTTTAGTTGATCTGATCAAATCAGCTGATCAGATTGTTCACGCGGGTGACCCGGATAGAGAAGGGCAACTACTGGTGGATGAGGTACTAAATTACTGTAAGCTACCCGATACGAAACGTAAATCAATCCAGCGCTGTCTTATCAGTGATTTAAATGCTAGTGCGGTTGAAAAATCATTACAACAGTTACGAAGTAATCAAGAGTTTATTCCACTGTCCACTTCGGCTTTAGCGAGAGCGAGAGCCGATTGGCTTTATGGTATAAATATGAGCCGTGTTTGTACAATTGTAGGGCAAAAAAGTGGGTATCGAGGCGTATTATCAATTGGACGTGTTCAAACTCCTATTTTGGGTTTAGTTGTTCGGCGTGATATCGATATTGAACAATTTGTCCCAAAACCATTTTATGAAGTTTATGCTGTTTTAGAAACTGAGCATAATGAAAAGTTCAAGGCAAAATGGCAACCTAGCGAAGCTTGTGCACCTTATCAAGATGAAGAAGGGCGAGTTCTGGTTAAAGCATTAGCAGAAAATGTCTGTCAAAGAATTATCAATCAAACAGGCACTGTTGAAAAAGTGAGTAACAAAAAGAAAGAGCTTGCACCACCTTTGCCATTTAACCTTTCTGCCTTACAGATCGAAATGGCGAAAAAAAATGGCTTAAGTGCACAAGATGTGCTCGATATTTGCCAAGCGTTATATGAAAAACATAAATTAATCACCTATCCCAGATCGGATTGCCGGTTTTTACCGCAAGAACATATTGATCAAATTAATGGGGTAAAATCTGCGATTGAAAACAATTGTCCTGAGCTAAAAACGGCTATTGATAATGCTGATTTTACCTTACGTACTAAAACATGGAATGATAAAAAAGTTGAGGCGCACCATGCAATTATCCCTACCTTGCGCAAAGCAAGAATGGAAAACCTCACTGAAAATGAAAAGGCGGTTTATCAAGTTATCGCCACCCAATATCTGGCACAGTTTTATCCGGCTTATAAATATGCTGAATTACAAATTGATGTTGATATTGTCGGTGGAAAATTTATCTCCAAAACTAACCAAATGCTTGATGAAGGTTGGAAAGTCTTGTTTCGTAGCAAAAACTATCAAAACGACAATGATAATCCAAATAATGAATCGAGCGGAGTGTTAACTAAACTGGTAAAAAAAGGCGAGTCAGTGCAGTGTGTTGATACCGAACTGTTAAGCAAAGAAACCCAACCACCAAAACCATTTACCGATGCTACCTTACTTTCTGCAATGACAGGGATTGCGCGCTTTGTTAAAGATCCCGAAATAAAGAAAATATTACGTGAAACAGACGGCTTAGGCACCGAAGCGACCAGAGCGGGAATAATTGAACTGCTATTTAAAAGGCAATTTTTAACCAGACAAGGTAAAACAATTCGATCAACACCCGTTGGTCGCAATCTTATTTTGTCATTGCCAGAGATGATGTCTATGCCGGATATGACTGCCCATTGGGAGATGCAACTTGATGAGATCAGCAAAAAAGAGTTCTCTTATCAACAGTTTATGCATCAACTCAATATTTCACTTTTGTCACTGATTGGGCAGTTAAAAAACTCAAGATTGAAAATTGGTAACTGATCCCCATATTAAAAAAGGATAACAAAGTAGCTTATCTTTAACTCCGTTATCCTTGTTTATTTAACTAGTTTTTGTATTAATCTTATTTTGCAAAAAATAATAAATTTATTGATTGTCTTGTTCTTGTTCTTGTTCGTGCTCTTGTTTTGTGTCTTGTTCTTGTTTATTGTCTTTTTCTTTGTTTTCTTCGCCTTTCACTTTTAACTTATCTAAATTTATTGTGACAGTTTGATTTGATTTTGGAAGCATTTCGGATAACACGTTATTGGCACGTGTTAAAAAAGAACGATCTTTAAGAATCAATCGATAGATATTAAGTCGTTTGAAAGGTCCGGATGCAAACTGTGCTAATATAATCATGATGATAAAGATAGCTAAAATAGCAATAATGACATTAACAATCTTATGTGAACCAAAAATAGTAAAAAGGTTAGAGATGATCACAAAAACACCAAAGAATGATGCAACTAGAATTAGGATTATCTCTTTTATCAACAATGGATTAATGGGATTAATTTTGTTGTTTTTAATGCTAAAGTATTGGGTTAGCAAATTGAGCTGAGTAAGTTCAATAATATTATTGATATCAGCATTGACTAGCGAGATAGCAATACGCTCTTTATTAATGTTACCCACATCAAAAAAACAGACTTTTTCCCAAAGTAGTTTCCTTTTAATATTATTTAAGTAATCTTTTTGATATTTGGGTTGAGGGGCTTTTTCTAAAATATCTGTGTACTTAATAAGGTTATCAAAGTAGTTGATCGTACGGCGTTTACTAAAAATAAAAGCGATTAGCGAAAGTACAAAAATGATAAATAAGTTGAACCAATTATCTGTAAGTAATTCGTTTAGTTCCATTGTTAATTCCCAAATAAATCGTTATATGACAATTGTAACTGAAATTAAGTAAAACTTGTAATGATTCTGTCATGAAAGCTTGTATTATCTAACTATAAGTGCTGTTTTTAAGCAAATGCTTCTACATTTTTATTTAATTGGTTGACTTCTTACGTTCAAAGGCGTATAACTTGCACGCCTTCGAGCTTTTCTTACTTTTTTAACGATGACGGTGGTTAAAAATGAGGGTTAAGAAAAGTTGAAATCCAAGGCGTAGAGTTCAATTTACAGGAGAAATATGGACACTCATTCGGGTCACCCCATTTGCGGGGGCGATAAATTCAATCAAATCATTGTCGGTTAATGAACCTGTCTAAATAATCATTTTTTCAGTTCACAAGCCGAGATTGATAAAAACGGTAACGGTGAACGATATGCAATTTTGTACACGCTATCACACAAACTCAAAACTTAAATGCGCACAAACTTTAATGCTGTGTATTTTACATCTATCACAAAAACAATTAGAACCGCCGAGTTGTATCTAATTCTTAATTAATTATTTCATTAAATTAATTGTATGTGCAGCAATAGCGTACATCGCTAGTTTTGCTTTGCATTTAATTTAGATTAATTACCCATTTCGATTACTCATTGTTGTCACCTCAACGATGAGCAGGATTTTTTTATCTAAAAATAAGATTAGATATAGGTACGCAAGATGATTAAAAACACATCAAAAGTTAAAGCAGAAAACAATTTAGGGGTTAAAGCACTCGATGAAGCTCAAAATAGCTTAGAAACTATTTTAGCTAAATTTCAGTCAAGCCTGTCCGGATTGACGCAAGAAAATGCTCAAGCTCGCATTGAAACATATGGCAAAAATGAAGTTGCCAGAGAAAAAGTCCCAAGTGCTTTTATGCAGTTACTTATGGCATTTAATAATCCCTTTATATTTGTTTTACTTGTATTAGCTATCGTAAGCTTTGTGACGGATTATTGGTTACCACTACAAAAAGGTGAAGAAACCGATGTTACAGGTATTTTTATTATTTTAATAATGGTTACCCTTAGTGGATTATTAAGATTTTGGCAGGAGTTCAGATCAAACAAAGCGGCTGAAGCATTGAAATCTATGATTCGTACAACGGCAACTGTGTTAAGACGACCGCATAAAGATATGAACCCTGAACGCTATGAAGTACCACTTAATGAGATAGTACCGGGTGATATTGTCTATTTATCTGCCGGAGATATGATACCGGCTGATATTCGATTAATCGAGTCACGCGATCTATTTGTTAGCCAAGCAGTATTAACAGGTGAATCTATACCCGTTGAAAAATATGACACATTGGGAGCGGTGACACAAAAAACATCTGATGAAGTTAATTCATCTGAAATATCAAAAGATAATATACTTGATGTCAATAATGTCTGTTTTATGGGCACAAATGTGGTGAGTGGTACAGCAACGGCTATTGTTGTGGCAACCGGCTCTGATACCCATTTTGGATCATTAGCTAAATCGATTGTTGGCTCTCGCGCTGAGACCTCATTCGATCGAGGGGTAAATAGTGTAAGTTGGTTACTTATCCGTTTTATGCTCGTTATGGTACCGATTGTGCTTTTAATTAATGGATTTACCAAAGGTGACTGGGGCGAAGCTGCGCTATTTGCACTTGCTGTTGCGGTTGGTTTAACACCTGAAATGTTACCAATGATTGTCAGTGCCAATCTAGCTAAAGGTGCAGTTGGAATGGCAAAACGTAAAGTCGTTGTTAAACGTTTAAATGCGATACAAAACTTTGGCGCCATGGACATTTTATGTACTGATAAAACCGGTACATTAACACAAGATAAAATTATCTTAGAACATCATCTAGATATCAACGGACAATTAGATCCAAGCGTATTAGAGCTTGCATGGTTAAATAGCTATTATCAAAGCGGCATGAAAAACTTAATGGATAAAGCTATCATCCGTTTTGCTAACGAAAAGACCAACGTCAAAAAAGTAGGTGTTGGACTATACAAAAAAATCGACGAGTTACCGTTTGACTTTGTTCGACGTCGCTTGTCTGTCGTTGTACAAAATGGCGGGGACAACCATTTAATGATCTGTAAAGGCGCCGTTGAAGAGATGCTTTCAATATCCAGTTACGTTTATGAAAATGGTCAATATCTACCATTAAACGAAGAACGTAAACAAGCGTTAATTGAACTTGCGCATAATTACAATCGAGATGGTTTTAGAGTGTTAGCCGTTGGTGTGAAAGATATCGATGGTCATGATGCTAAAGACCAATACAGTGTTCAAGATGAAAAAGCGTTAGCAATTCGTGGTTTCCTTACTTTCCTCGATCCACCGAAAGAGAGTGCTTACGAGGCTATATCTGCATTAAATGAACATGGTGTTGGGGTAAAAGTGTTAACAGGTGATAATGAAATTATCACAATTAAAGTATGCCGTGAAGTAGGACTTGAACCAGGCGTACCACTGTTAGGCGCTGAAATTGAGAAAATGGATGATGCTCAACTTAAAGAGCAAATTGAACAGCGCACGATTTTTGCTAAATTAACACCGTTACAAAAATCACGCATTATACGTTTATTACAAGAAAATGGTCATACAGTAGGTTTTTTAGGCGACGGTATTAATGATGCACCGGCATTAAGAGATGCTGATGTGGGAATATCGGTCGATACCGCAACCGATATCGCCAAAGAATCGGCCGATATTATCCTGCTGGAAAAAAGCTTAATGGTTTTAGAACAAGGCGTGGTTTGTGGTCGTGAAACCTTTGGTAATATCATGAAGTACTTAAATATGACGGCAAGTTCTAACTTTGGAAATATTTTCTCAGTGTTAGTTGCCAGTGCTTTTTTACCATTTTTACCAATGTTGGCGATTCATCTATTAATTCAAAACCTCTTGTATGATATTTCACAACTATCATTACCATGGGACAAAATGGATGATGAGTTTTTACAAAAACCACGTAAATGGGATGCACAAAATATCAAAAGATTTATGATTTGGATTGGTCCAACATCCTCTATTTTTGATATTACTACTTATGCGTTAATGTGGTTTGTATTTGGTGCAAATAGTGTTGAAGCACAATCGCTATTCCATTCCGGGTGGTTTATCGAAGGTTTATTGTCACAAACATTAGTTGTACATATGTTACGGACCCAAAAAATTCCATTTATTCAAAGTACCGCTGCTTTCCCGGTCATTGTGATGACAATGCTAATTATGGCAGTAGGGATCTATATTCCGTTCTCACCAATGGGAAGTCTGATTGGTCTTGAACCGTTGCCATGGTCCTATTTCCCATGGTTGATCGCCACTTTACTCAGTTATTGTGTTGTGGCTCAATTGATGAAACGAATTTATATTAAACGTTTCGGACAATGGTTCTAAATACTGTGAAACATTAGGTAAGTGACATGGTTGCTTACCTAAATAAACTTAAATATATCAAAAAACGAGGTTTTATGTTAAAGTTATCTTAACTTACAAAAAGATAATTTTTGATTACGACCCGACAAGTTTTAAGCACAAATCAAAACTAATTGCTTTGTAGCTTACTATTTTCATCTATAACAATAACGATAAAAGGAATCAAAAATGAAAACACCACATAAAAATTTAATCGTACTCATTAAAAATCGCAAACAAAGAAAAGCGCAAGAGAAACGTATTAAATAATCAGTTAAAATTTATATTTTATTATATTAATGATTAAAAAACCCCTGATGTGGGGTTTTTTAAATATCAACAAAGTCAATTAAACATAAACCAGTTTTCACTCTATTTAATGCACGAATAAACTTTACTATAATGGTGGGTGCATTATTACAATAAACAAACCTTCTATGATGAGGCTTTTTTCAGTATTTCATAGAGCTGATCTTTCAATTTAAGCTTAAGCTTTTTTAGCGTCTCAATCGATTCAGATGTATCAACAGCAATGCCAGATTCAATATTTTTAATTTTTTGATCCAGTTCATTATGTTCAGCAAACAGTTTTTGAAAACGTAAATCAGTATTTTTTAATTTAGAAATTAAATCGCGGTATTCAGGAAACATAGCTACTCCTTAATCAGGTGAGTGAAAATAATAACATTAGCAGTTATTACTGTTTCAGCTTACAATATTCTCAATTGTTTTAATAGCAATTTTTATGAGGATTTAACCCATGAGTGAATCAATTGTTATTGCCAAAAGTAATGGCAAAGATCTTTATATTCTTGCTTCATTAGCTAACCGTCATGGTTTAATTACCGGTGCAACTGGTACAGGTAAAACGGTGACTTTGCAAAAAATGGCTGAGAGTTTTTCACAAATTGGCGTTCCTGTTTTTTTAGCTGATGTAAAAGGCGATCTAACCGGCATTGGCTTAAAAGGTGAATTAACCGAAAAATTGCAATCTCGGTTAGAAAACATTGGCGTTAAAGATTGGTCTCCTATTGCATCGCCTATTGCATTATGGGATGTTTTTGGTGAAAAAGGGATACCTGTTCGTAGTACGGTGTCTGATATTGGCCCGGTGTTACTGGCTCGATTATTAAATCTTAATGATATACAATCCGGCGTTTTACAACTGGTATTTAAAATTGCTGACGATAATGGCTTATTATTGATCGATTTTAAAGATCTACGCACACTCGTTCAATTTGTCGGCGATAATGCTAAAAAATTCATAACTCAATACGGTAATATCTCCTCATCATCAATTGGTGCTATCCAACGGGGCTTATTGACCCTTGAACAAGAGGGCGCAGAATATTTCTTAGGCGAACCAATGTTAGATATCGCCGATTTGCTGCAAGTGGATGCACAAGGTCATGGTGTTATCAATATACTGGCAGCTGACAAGTTATATAATTCACCAAAATTATATTCGGTGTTCTTACTATGGTTACTTTCCGAACTGTTTGAACATCTGCCAGAAGTAGGCGATTTGGATAAACCGAAATTGGTATTCTTTTTTGATGAAGCCCACCTGCTATTTAATGATATTTCACCGGCTTTATTAGAAAAAATTGAACAAGTTGTTCGTTTAATTCGTTCAAAAGGCGTTGGCGTCTATTTTGCTACCCAAAATCCGACCGATATCCCCGATACTGTACTTGGGCAGTTAGGCAATCGAGTACAACACGCCTTACGTGCCTTCACCCCTAAAGATCAAAAAATAGTTAAAGTTGCAGCGCAAACTATGCGGACTAATCCAAATTTCGATACCGAAAAAGCCATAATGGACTTAGGTGTTGGTGAAGCTTTAATCTCGTTTCTCGATGAAAAAGGGCGCCCCAATATGGTTGAACGTGGATTTATTATTGCCCCGGGCTCAAAAATGGGACCAATGCCTTTAGATGACCAATTAGCTATTATTCATCAATCGCCATTTTATAATAAATATTCGCAAACGATTGATCGTCAATCCGCTTACGAAAAAATTAAGGATGGATTTAACGTTAACGGAGTTGCTAACGCGAATACTAATGAACCAAATACCAATGCTGATGAGGCTAACACCGATCAACAGAACAATCATGGTGGTGTGGTCGATTTTCTTCGTTCGCTATTTTTTGGTTGGAATGGCCCAAAAGGTGGGCAACATGACGGCGTTGTTCAACAAGTAGCCAAAAGCGCAACCAGACAGATAATAAATAATGTTGGTCGGCAAATTAGTCGTGGTATATTAGGCGGCATAAAAAAATAAAGATAATTAAATAATAATAAAAATTATTTACAAAATAGGAGTTTGTAGATGTTTAAAATGTTTATGCAATGGTATAAAAAACGATTTAGCGATCCCCATGTTGTATCGTTAATGTTTGTTATCCTGATTTTATTTTTTATAATCTACTTCTTTCATAAAATTCTTTTGCCCGTTCTAATTGCTATCGTGTTGTCATATCTACTTGATAGACCGGTCAATTATTTACATAAAAAGAATATACCACGCACGTTTGCAGTCATCATTGTTTTATTAGTATTTGTGATGCTGGTGTTAGCTGGATTTATGATTTTAGTTCCCTTAATTTGGCAACAAAGTATCAGCTTAATCACCAATATCCCTAACATGCTTAATTTTGTTAATAACTTACTGACCTCGCTACCGGAACACTATCCGGAACTGATTGATGTAGGATTGTTTGATTCAATTATTCAAGGTATCACCAGTAAATTTGTCCAAACCGGTAATTCGCTTTTACAATTTTCAATTGTTTCTTTGTTTAGCTTAGTTTCAGTCGCGATTAATGCTGTTTTAATCCCAATTATTATGTTTTTCTTACTGAAAGATAAAACTAAAATTTGGGGTTACTGCTCAGTGATATTGCCAAAAAATAGAACAGTTTTAAATAAAGTTGCTTCTGAAATGGATATGCAAATATCAAATTATATCGTCGGTAATGTTTTACATATCCTTATTTTAACCATTAGCGTTTATATTCCGTTTTGGTATTTTGGGCTGGATTATGGCTTGTTATTGGCTGTGGGCGTTGGTTTATCAGTTTTAATCCCTTATATCGGAATTATTATTTCCAGTATTCCGGTCGTTTTAATCGCCTTGTTCCAATGGGGGCTGACTGCTCAATTTGGCTATTTAATGTTCTTCTATGTGCTTATTCAAGCTTTAGACGGTAATTTATTAGTACCTTATCTCTTCTCGGAAAAACTTAATTTGCACCCATTAGTGATCATTTTAGCGGTAATTATTTTTGGTGGTTTGTGGGGATTTTGGGGGGTCTTTTTCGCAATACCGTTAGCGACATTAGTAAAAGCCATTATTAATGCTTGGCCAAATCCTGAAGAAATCCATAAGATTAATCAAAAAATAAAAGCAGATTAGTGGGCTAATCTGCTTTATCATTCGTGATGCAATAAGATGCTATTTTGCGTGCGATTTAAGATAATCTAACACAACGGTATGATGATCAGCGGTTTTAAAATTGTCGAAGACTTTTTCTATTTTACCGTCTTTACCAATTAAAAAACTGATTCGATGAATACCGTCATAGGTTTTCCCCATGAATTCCTTTTCCCCCCAAGTACCAAATGCTTGACAGACTTCATGATTTTCATCTGAAAGAAGGGTAAAGTTTAATAACTCTTTATCTGCAAAACGTGACAACTTTTCCGGTTTATCGGTACTAATGCCAATAACAACGACATCATATTTTTTCAATTCATCAGAACTGTCACGTAAATTACAAGCCTGAATAGTACAACCAGGCGTCATAGCTTTGGGATAAAAATAGATTAAAATACGTTGACCTTTAAAATCTTTAGAACTTATTAGCTCCCCATCTTGATCTGGTAAAGAAAATTGAGGTGCTTTTTCACCTTCTTTTAGTGGATTAACCATAAATTATTACCTATGTTAATAGTTTAAAATTTTAATCTCTATTTGGTATTAAAAACTCTGTGTCATTAATTCATTTAATATTACTAAAAAAACGACTTGCCGCATCAATGGTGTGATTAATTTCTCTATCTGTATGCATAAGTGACATGAAACCTGCTTCAAATGCTGAAGGAGCAAAATAAACACCCTCAGATAGCATATGATGATAGAATTTTTTGAATATTTCAACATTACATTGCATAACATCTTGATAACAGGTTACTTCTAAAGCAGTTGTAAAGAATAAGCCAAACATACCGCCCACATGATTGGTTACTAATGGTATATTATGTTTCCGGGCGACATCTGACAGCCCGTTAACCAGTGATGCTGTTTTATCCGCTAATTGTTGATAAATCCCCACATCGTTCAATTTGTTTAAAGTTGCATATCCCGCAGCCATTGCTACCGGATTGCCGGAAAGGGTGCCGGCTTGATAGATTGGACCTGTCGGCGCTAATTGTTGCATTATTTCCGCTCGACCGCCAAATGCGCCAACTGGCATTCCTCCACCAATAATTTTGCCTAAACAGGTTAAATCCGGGGTGATATCGTAATACTCTTGCGCTCCGCCTAATGCAACTCTAAATCCTGTCATCACTTCATCAATAATTAACAAAGCGCCATATTTGTCACATAACGATCGCAAACCATGTAAAAATTCTTTTTTGGCCGGTACGCAGTTCATATTACCGGCTACTGGCTCAATAATGATGGCTGCAATATCATCCGGATGTTGTTCAAATTGGCGCTCGACGGAGGCTAAATCATTATAATCACAAACTAAAGTATGTTTAACAAAATCATGCGGAACACCTGGCGATGTTGGATGACCAAAGGTAAGGGCGCCGGAACCGGCCTTAACTAATAAATAATCCGCATGACCATGATAGCAGCCTTCAAATTTGATAATTTTATCTCGACCGGTAAAACCACGAGCAACGCGAATTGCGCTCATGGTGGCTTCTGTACCGGAGTTGACCATACGTAACATCTCAATTGACGGCATTAACTGGGTGACAAGATCAGCAACCTTTGTTTCAATTTCCGTGGGGGCGCCATAGCTCAGACCTTGATGAACAGCCTTAATAACTGCGTTAGCCACATCCGGATCATTGTGACCTAAAATCATTGGACCCCAAGAGCCGACATAATCAATATAGGCTTTTTCATCGACATCATAAATATAAGCACCGTCAGCCCGCTCAATAAATATTGGCGTACCACCAACACCGTTAAAAGCCCGAACTGGCGAATTTACACCGCCCGGCATAAAGGATAATGCTTGATGATAAAGCTTTTCAGATTTTAAAGTATTTTGCATGATATTGGCATTCTCTAAAGAAAAGGTTGATGTATTTATTCATAAAATTGAATTTAATTCAAGCAAGCTTTAATAAATTTATCTGATAGAAGTTTTCATTTTGTATTTTCATTTGCCAACAGTATATAATGTGACAGTATAACTATTAGGAGAATCAAATGAGCGATGCTTTACCGATTAACTTTACTGATGCTGCTGCAAATAAAGTTAAATCACTAGTCACAGAAGAAGAAAACCCTAATCTAAAATTACGTGTCTACATCACTGGCGGTGGTTGTAGTGGGTTTCAGTATGGTTTTACTTTTGATGAAAAAGTAAACGAAGATGATCTATCGATCGAAAAAAATGGCGTTTCACTAGTTATTGACCCAATGAGTTTACAATACTTAGTTGGTGGAACGATTGATTATGTTGAAGGTCTACAAGGATCGCGTTTTGTTGTTGATAATCCCAATGCAACAACAACTTGTGGCTGTGGATCATCTTTTAGCGTGTAGTATTCTTTTTCTCTTCTTATCTTACCAAAGGCTCAGAAACCATGTGTTTCTGTAGCTGATTTATCCATATTAATTAAGTTAACGCTGAAAGATTATTATTGATTTAAATTAATCTATTAGGTTTATTCATTTGTAACTTTAAATAGGTTGATCTTATCCGATTGAAATTAATCAAGCTGTGACATACTCAAATTGAATGATTGTTTTGTGCATAGATTTGAAAAGATCAGATCTTCGAATGCATGCTTTATCATGTTATCTTTTGTTCACCACCTGCTATTAAATAGATTAACCAATGGCAACAACAAATAGTTGCTGCTTAACGTCATCAATAAATTAATTATGGCAACTAAACGTTTAATTGGCTTGATAATAAGATCTAAAACATAAAGCTGAGAGGCAAAGGGGGGGAAATGCATAACGATCGGTTGGTACAAACGCATGCTTATTTAAAACAGAAGATTTTGCAACTACTACCGCAACAAGCTCGACTCTCCACAGATATTCCGGGATTAATGATATCTCGTTATGACCATGACAGACCACCTGAAAGCTGTTTTTATCATCCAATGATTGCCATGGTCGTGCAGGGGCATAAGCGGTCTATGATAGGAAATCAAACATTCAATTATGGTCAAGGCCAATGTATGGTTGTTGGCGTCGATCTGCCGGGAGTATTTCATATTTCGCGCGCTACGCCAAAAGATCCTTTTATTTCAATATCAATAAAACTTGATAAGCACATCATCAGTCAATTACTTAGCGAAATGGCAATAAAACCTGACTTAGCGACAAATAAACCCACATCAGCGGTGGTCGTCTCTACAGCAACACATCAAATTATTGATACGTTTTTGCGCCTAATTGAGTTGCTCGAACAGCCCCAAAGTATAGGCTTTATTGCGCCACTGCTTATCAAAGAACTTCATTATTATTTGCTTAACAGTCCATTGGGTCAAAGTCTACGATTTTCCAATCTAAAAGGGGCAAACCTTAAGCAGATAGCCAAAGCGATTAACTGGCTACGCAACAACTACACTCGGCCACTTGACGTTGATACCTTATTAAAGTTAGTGAATATGTCGAGCTCAACCTTTCATCGCCATTTTCGTCAAGTCACAACTCTAAGTCCCTTACAATTTCAAAAACAGTTACGTTTATATGAAGCTGAACGCCTTATGCTTCAAGAAGGCAAAGATGTGAAATCGGTCGCCTTTCAAGTCGGCTACGAAAGCCAGTCACAGTTTAGTCGAGAATACAAACGCCAGTTTGGTGCTTCGCCAAATAATGATATGCTCAAAAAACGATATTAAATCAAAACAAGGTTGAATAGAGGCCAAATCAGACAAACATTGAGCAGTTAATCAATTATTTTCATTTTTTTATTGACGTTGAAATTTAGATAGGTAAAATGCACAGCATTCAAAGCGAATTACCTTACGTAATAAGTTTTGAGCCCGGGTGGTGAAATCGGTAGACACAAGGGATTTAAAATCCCTCGGCCTTTTTGGCCGTGCGAGTTCAAGTCTCGCCCCGGGCACCATTATTAATCATCTCTTATGCGGGAATAGCTCAGTTGGTAGAGCGCAACCTTGCCAAGGTTGAGGTCGCGAGTTCGAACCTCGTTTCCCGCTCCAATTAACAAGCCTTACTTAATCTCCTAAACGTTAACCGAGCTAACTGCCAGTTGTACTAGTTTTCTCAAAACATTCGAGAAAATCCAAATTTATGCACGACAAAAAACACCGATTACTGATCTGGATCACAAATAATTAGTGTTTATAAAATAATCTACTTGAATTTTCAATAATTCTAATAAACAATAAATGCTTTACGCAAAACTTAAGTTTTAATTCGCTTGAAAGGATAAGATTTTGGAAAAAAAATTATTATTAGCATTAGTGATTAATGTGCTGGCTTTGACTGGTTGTGATGAAGGTGATAATAATGATGTTTCGGAAAAATCTAATGTGTCAACTTCAATTAATTCTTATGATATCAATTTATCTGATGATTCTTTTGATGATAATGCAGTCGTAAACACCGAACCAAATGTCGTAAATACTAAACAAAGCGACGCAAATATTAAACAAGACGTTGAAAATACTAAACAACAGGACAACATTACTAATATTGTTAAACTTGATACTCAAAAGATTGTGGAGCCAGCTCAAACAACGGCAACAGCAACAGCTAATTTAACTGAAGAACAAAAAGCGTATCAAATAACTCAGAAAGTATCTAACTATATCGATGCGACAAACCAGCACAGTAGACGCCTAAGTGCTGGTTTATCGGTTTGGTCTGATAGGGTAGAGAAAATAAAGCAGGGGATTGAAAATAAGAACTATCGCGTTATTGAATCCTCACTGCTTTTAAACTCCAGAGGTTACGAAAGGTTACGCCAAAGCTTGATTGCCACTTTAACTAAAAATCCGATTCCGATTGAACCGGTAGATACTCATGCTCGTAATCTAATCGCAACGCTAGATGAGCTTTTACCGATTTGGGCTGAACTGGAAAAATATAACTCCACCAGACGTTTTGAAGATGATAATGGGGCAAAAGGAAAAGAGTTAATGGCGACTTTTACGCCAGATTATTTAAAAGCAAACCAACTTTATAATCAATTTTCTGCCTCTGTCCAACAGTTGGCATATGAGCAAAGTAAATTAAGTCTGGAGTTATTTAAAAAGCAGGGTCGAACCTTAGAACTTTATGCAGAAGAGTGTTTAAATTATGGCGAACAAATCTTAGCGCAATTTGACTATCTTGAAGATTTTCAGGATAAAGAAAAAATCACTAAAGCCAATGAATATTTAGCGCTGTTAGAGGACAGACTCGACAAGCTACAAAATGAGCTACAAATTGCTGAAAAAAACGGTAGAAATATTGTAGGATTTAGCTCGATGATAAGATATTTAGAAGATTTTATTGGTGATTATCGCGCTATCAGAAATAATCCGCGTGCGGTAACAACGTATATGGTCGAACATTATAATCAAGCAGTCGAATGTTATAACGACCGTATCAATCAACCTTAATTAGTTTTCAAACAGTACCTTTAAGGTGTGTTGTTTACCATGTGTTAGGTTAAATACCTGAAATAAATTGCTATTTTTTACCTTAACACTTAGTTCAAGATCTATTGGCTAGTAAATTAAATGATTTGCTAAACAAGCAGTGAAACTTCAAATTCGTTTAGATGTTAAATAAAAATACAGGAATTGATTGAGGTATTTGGCTTTATTAGGCTGCAAGTATTATTAAAATATCTGGTTTATTGCTTGCTAAACCTCTGTTTTGACAGAAGCTTAAAGTACTTTAGAAACACCGATAATATTTACTGATAGTTAGCTAATTGCGCATGGTTTCGTGGAAGCTTATGTCAAAGTAAACTTCCACGAAAGGCGAGATTTAAAAATCTGTTTTAGCAATCCTGTTTCTAAAATACACTGTTATGATTGACCGATTTAATTTTTTCGACATGCGATTCAATCACATCCCAATGTTCCGCAATTTTATTATTTTCAACACGGTAAATATCACAAACTTTACTAATCGAGCCATCGGGCATGGTGGTTTTATAAAAAACATAAACCATATCGGCTTCACAACTAATATTAATCACATCAAATTTTGGTTTACTTTTAATATAAGACTTAAAAAATTCAGTAAAACCGTCTAAACCATTTTTAACTTGAGGATTGTGTTGAATATAGTTTTCAGCGACGTAATGTTTAATTTTCTCTACATCGCCATTGATAAATACATCTTTAAAGAAGTTTTCAACTAATTGCTTGTTTTTCATAATCTGTACCCCTTATTAAAATCATACAAAGAATATTAAAAAACGATTAATTAAATGTGTTAAAAAAAGATTAAAATTCAATAAGACAGATGTTGATAGGATAATTATTTATACACCCTTGAGGGTATGTAGTAGCTGATTTACTACCATAAGGATAAAGCTATTATGCCTGTTTCTAATCGTAATAGCTAGTTTTTAACCCGTTATGACCGCTCGCTATATTTTTTACGTTGATTTCGACAAAAAACTTGTGACAGGAATTATTTAACCATTAAAGCGATAAATTGATGATTTTTAACCGTCGATAAAATCATTTTACTTATCTAATTAAAATTCCGACTGACCTGCATTTATCATCAATATAATCAATATCTATTGTAAGTAGGATATTTTAAAATATCCAAATTCGTGTAAAATAAAGAAGTTTTCTGTTCTAACTGATCTTACAGCGCTTAAAATCGTCAGCAACAATAGATTGATTTTATCGTGACTAAATATATTCCAATTTGCACATATTTTTATTGTTCCATATATCAGTACATATCTTTCTAAAAACATATTTATCGGGAATGAATAATAAAATCTTAGCTTGGAGGTAGGACATGTATTTATTATCAATGGCGCCAAAATTTTTGTTAGCTTTAATAATATTACTTATCTATGTCAAATTATCCGGAAAAAGCCAAATAGCGCCAATGTCTCAGTTAGATCAGGTCGGTAGCATGGTTATCGGTGCGTTAGTCGGGGGAGCGTTATTAAGTCCAACAGTTTCTGCATGGGAATCGGCTGGATTAGTTGCCATTTGGGCGGGATTATTAATATTGATTCGCTTTATTAAATCAAAAAATTCCCGTTTGCGTGATGCCATTGACGGTGAGCCAATTCAATTGGTGAAAAACGGCAATCTATTGAGTGATAACTTTATCAAAGCTAATTTACCGGTCAGAGACTTTGAGACCTTAGTCAATATTCAAGGTATCTCCTCTTTTGATCAGCTAAAACAAGTTTGGTATGAATTAAATGGCTCATTAACCATTATCAAGAAAGGTGAAAAAGATATAGCGGTATTGATTATCGAAAATGGTGGAATCAGTCATGATAATCTGGAACAGCTAAAAAAATCTGAAGATTGGGTGAAAAGTGAAATCAAAAAACAGGGTTATGATAAGATTGAAGACATCTTTTGTGCGGAATGGTTTGATAACAAATTTCTGATTTATCCATATGATTCAGTGCGTAATGGCGAGGCGAATAAATAACATCACTGGTACAATAAGATGAAGTAGCAAGGTGATTTGGATTGTTAACCACCTTGCTATCCATAGATACTAACGCAATTGGCTATCTTTACTGCCACGTCGATTATATAATGTAGCGGTTTTGCTAATTTGTTTATCGATTTCTTGCTGACAAGATAAGCAATATTGAACACCCGGTAGCGCTTGTTTGCGTGCTTCGGGAATAGGCTCACCACATTCAATACAAAAATCGGCACTCTTTGTATTTTGGTTTAAATGACGTCTAACGTTTTCGATAGCATCAGCAATGGTACCTTCAATTTGTTGATTTACAGCATCATCAGATGCCCAACCACTAGCCATATTCAAATCCTCCAGTGTAGGAATATTGAATATCAATATGGTGATAATTTATACAATTTCAAGTGAGGATTATTGCTTAAAAGAAAAGTTAGAATGATAAAAGTAGTCTGATAACGTTAATTTCAAAAGGTATGAGTTATTTTATCGGAGGTCTTTATGCAAAAATATGAAAAAGCAACATTTGCCGGCGGCTGTTTTTGGTGTATGGTTAAGCCGTTTGACAAATATGAGGGGGTAATAAGTGTTGTCTCTGGTTATACCGGCGGGCATGTGCCTAATCCGACTTATGAGCAAGTTTGTCAGGGAACATCCGGCCATACTGAAGCGGTAGAAATCACATTTGATCCGAACAAAATCACCTATCAAGCCTTGCTTGATATATTTTGGCAACAAATTGACCCAACCGATGCCAATGGGCAGTTTGCTGATCGGGGTGACTCTTATCGCCCGGTTATCTTTTATCATACACCTTCACAACATAAACTGGCTTTAGAGTCTAAACAAAAATTAATTGCCAGCAAACGTTTTTCCCAACCAATCAATGTCGCAATCGAACCGGCTGTTGCATTCTATCCGGCAGAAGAATATCATCAAGATTACTATAAAAAGCGACCGGAACATTATAATCGTTATTACCAGTTATCGGGTCGAGCACCCTTTATCTCGAAAAATTGGGCTGATAAAAATAGATGAGAGTGAAAAAAAACAATGCAGAAATATCCACAATATAGCAGTAAACAAAAAACGATCCATTGGTTATCAGCGTTACTGGTGGTCATTGTCGTTGCGTTATTAATCTTCAAAGTGACATTGTCACCTATTTTAGGTGGTATGGCTAATATCTATTTATGGCATAAATCGCTAGGGGTCGTGGTTTTCCTATTTACCGTATGGCGTGTGATTGTCATTAGTAAAGACGGCGTGCCGGATGTCTTACCTAAAAATAAGAAATTACAACGCATTTTAGCCAAATCAACTCAAGGATTTCTTTATATTCTATTATTTATATTACCCTTATCCGGGTATCTTATGAGTAGCCGTGCTTTGAATGTGTTTGGCCTCATCTCCATACCGGCTATACCTATGCCCAATGGGTTATATGGATTTTTTCACTCTGTTCATATAGTGGGATCGTATTTGTTAGCCATATTAGTGATGTTACACATTGCCGGGGCTTTATATCACTATTTTTGGGTTAAAGATAAGGCTTTGCAATCGATGTTATAAGGCGATTAACGATCCTAAGTTAATTCATATTAATTAAGTTGCGTAAGATAGGTGGGTTATGAATAAATTATTGAAAGAAAAAGCCGTTTCAGCGCTAAGTCCTATGCAATATCATGTCACTCAACAAAATGGGACAGAGCCGCCATTTGAAAACGAGTTTAATGACAATCATCAAGAAGGGCTTTACGTTGATGTGGTATCGGGTGAACCACTGTTTACTTCGTCAGATAAATTTGATTCTGGCTGTGGTTGGCCAAGTTTTGCTAAGCCAATCAACAATGACAGTATCATCGAAAAAGAGGATAACAGCTACGGTATGCGCCGCATAGAGGTGAGATCACAGCAAGCCGATTCGCATCTGGGGCATGTCTTTAACGACGGTCCAAAAACGTTAGGTGGTTTACGCTATTGCATTAACTCTGCTGCGTTGCGGTTTATTCCGAAAGATGAGTTAGAAGCAAAAGGTTATGGCGAATATCTGCATCTATTTAAATAGCTAGCCAACCCGCCTCCTATCATGCTCTCATTGGGTGATAGGAGGGGGGAAATACCAAAATTAGAGTAATAAGCAAACTAACCTTAAATTCTTCCACTAGTAAAATTTAACTTAGTTTTTTCGCTTAAATAAGATGTAACTGATTATCAGGAAGATCAAACTGGTTAGAAGCGAGCCAACCACCGGATAGACGCCCCAAACAATACTAATTTGCGCAAAAAGATTGTCGGCAATATAGAACAAGAATCCAAAGCTAATCCCAATAATCACCCTAATCCCCATAGATACACTACGTAAAGGACCAAATATAAACGATAAAGCCAATAGCATCATAACGGCTACAGAAACAGGTTTAATCATCTTTTTCCAAAACAGCAGATCATAATATTTGGTGTCTTGACCGGAGCTTTTTAAATATTGGGAATATTGATAAAGACCGGAAGCAGACAAAGAATCGGGATCGAAAGCCACAATGCTCAATTTATCGGGCGTAATATTGGTTTTCCACTCCATTGAGAGCATATTGACATTGGTGATCTGATTTGGATTAGTTAAATCATTCTTTTCAAGTTGATTTAACGTCCAAACACCGTCTTTAAACACACCGCTAACCGCATGGGTTATCGAGAGCAATTTATTGTTACCCACTGAATAGATATCAATATTGGCTATCGAACTGTCATTATTAACATGACCGATATACACATAATCATTACCGTCTTTAGCCCATAAACTGCCTTGTTCAGCCATTAACGAATTGCCATAAAGCTTTTCTGAACGCATATTGCGTGCGGTTTGTTCGCTAATGGGTGCGACCCATTCACCGATAGCCATGGTTAAAATAACTAAGGGTAGTGCGGTTTTCATTACCGCCAAAGCAATTTTAAAACGACTAAATCCCGATGTTTCCATAACGATAAGTTCGCTACGGGACGCCAAAATACCTAAGCCGATTAACGCGCCTAACAGTGCCGCCATTGGAAAAAATATTTCCAAATCTTTAGGCACCATTAACAATGTATACATACCGACAGAAAAAGCATCATAATCAACTTTAATTTTTCTAAGCTGATCGATAAAACGGATAATGCCCGATAGGCTGATTAATAAAAACAGGCAAAGTCCGATTGTACTTATTATAGTTTTACCAATATAGCGATCTAAAATCGAAAACATCCCTTTTCTCCTTTACGATGCAATATATTTTAAACGAAGTTTACGCATAAATAAGTTATCCCAACAATTCAAAATTAAGGCAATAACCAGATAGCCTAAATTGATAACATAAAACCAAAATGCCGGATCGAGCCGCTCTTTGCCGGCGTTAGCTTTAAATGAACTGGCTAAAAGAAAATAGATTAAATAGAGCAACAATGCCGGCAATATTTGCGCCAATCGCCCTTGCCGTGGACTTGAGACACTTAACGGAATCACCATGAAGGCCATAAGCGGTACAGAAATAATAAGGGTTAATCGCCAATAAAACTCAGCGTTAGCTTTCGCGGTATTGCTGTGATACAGTTCAGTCATACTCAACTGTTGCACGTCGATCTTTTCATCCTCATTATTCATATCTAACTCTTTAGGTTTGATGATGCCTAAATAGTTATGGAAGTTTGAAATACGAAAATCTTTTAATTGAGCGGTGCCTTCATAGCGATTAGCATCTTGTAGGGTAATAATTTGATTGCCTTGCTCATCTTGCCCGGTTTTACCTTTATTGGCAATAATAATTGACGGACGTTGATTGTTTTTAGGATTAATTTGCGCAATAAAGACATTGTCTAAATTATTATTGTTCACATTACCAATATAGATAACCGAATTACCGTCCGGGGTTTGCTGGAATTGACCGGCTAACAAACCGGCTAAACTAGGATTAATTTTCGCATTTTCAACTAACTGATCTTGCTTTGAACTCGACCAAGGACCAAAGCACAAACTATTGAGGGCAGTTAAGCCACAGGTTAAAATGCAAAGAAAGAACACAACTTGATAGTTGATCGATTTTTTTACGCCACAAGCGTGCATTGCAACCATTTCACTATCTGCATATAATCGGCCGAAAGTCACAAGCACACCGAGAAACAGGCTAAGCGGTAAAATAAGATCAGCCATATTGGAAATGCCTAACACTAATAAAGGCATGATTAAATCACGTGGAATATTTCCATCAATGGCGCTGGATAAAATTCTGATTAATTTTTGAGAAAAAAAGATCAGCAATAATATAAAGAGTATTGCACCTTGCGTTTTCAATGTTTCTCTTACTAAATATCGACGAATAATCACATTTTACCTATCTACTAGTTCAACCAAATTTGGCTATTATAATCTGATTTGCAAGGTTTCGTTATCTTTTTGTTGCTATCGCTTTATGAACCGATAAAATGTTATCATTCACTTTAAATCAAACACTAAAGAGAAAGCTAATGGAATTTCAAATAAAAAACAGCGCAACTATCACAAAACAAAAATCCGAATGTTTAGTGCTGCCAATATTTCTAGATAAAAATCAAATAGATTCAGTAAAAGAATTAGACCTCGCAACCAACGGCTTAATTAGCCAAATGATTAAGTCAGGTGAAATTAGTGGCGAAATAGGGCACACAACCTTTTTATATTCCTGCTCAACTCAATTAAAACAAAAACTGCTTTTTGTCGGTTGTGGCAAATTAAAAGCGTTTGATTTAAAGCAATCGAAAAAAGTTATTCAAGCAGCGGTTAAAGAACTATTAGCGAAAAAAGTAAAAGAGATCAGCTGGGATATCTTAAACATTAATTCATCAATCACATTACAGATCGCTAAACAGTTACCCCAAATTGTTGCTCAATTAACTTATCGCTTTGATGACTACAAATCAAAAAAATCACCATTAGCAAGTTTAACCAAAATCACTTTACTTTGTGGCGATAAAAAACTGGTTAAACAGGCAAACGATGCCTTATCACAAGGTAACATTATTGCGCAAGCCATTAGTGCAACTAAAACGATTGCCAATATGCCGTCTAATGTTTGTAATGCCAGCTACTTAGCAGAACAAGGTAAAAAACTCGGTAAGCAGCATGCTTCGTTAAAAGTCACTTGTTTAGGTGAAAAAGAGCTGGCTAAATTAAATATGAATGCTTATTTAGCGGTAGGGCGTGGTTCACAAAACGAATCAATCATGACCGTTATTGAGTATCATGGCGCTAAAGATAAAAAAGCACAGCCTTATGTCTTAGTCGGTAAAGGTTTAACTTTTGATTCGGGCGGCATTTCGATTAAACCGTCAGCCGGTATGGATGAGATGAAATATGACATGTGCGGTGCGGCAACCGTTTATGGAGTTATGCAGGCTGTTGCTCAATTAAACTTACCGATAAATGTGGTTGGTATTATGGCAGGATGCGAAAACATGCCGGACGGCAATGCTTATCGACCAGGTGATATCTTAACCACGATGTCCGGCATCACCGTTGAAGTTATCAATACCGATGCGGAAGGCCGTTTAGTGTTATGCGATGCCTTAACCTACGTTGATCGTTATCAACCTAAAACGGTTATTGATATTGCCACCTTAACTGGCGCTTGTATTGTGGCTTTAGGTCATCACTATACCGGCGTAATGGGCAATAATGATAAATTAGTTGAACAATTAATAACCGCATCAAACAGCGCAGGAGATAAAGCATGGGCGTTACCTATTGACGATGATTTTCAAGATCAGATAAACTCCACTTGCGCCGATATAGTTAATGCCGGTGGGCGTGACGGTGGCACAATAACGGCTGCATGTTTTTTATCTCGCTTTACCGAAAAATATCAATGGGCACACTTAGATATCGCCGGTACTGCTTGGCAGTCAGGCGCCAACAAAGGTGCAACCGGTAGACCGGTGGCGATGTTAATCGAATATCTATTAGCGCAATAATATAAAGTTAGGGGTTTATGAAAAAAGTCATATTTTATCTCTTAGAAAACAAGGTACCGGCGGATGAGGCGAGTGTTTTGTTTCATGAAAAATTGGCTTGTCAAAAAATTACCGAAGCTTGGCAAACAAAGCAACGGATACTGGTAGCCTGTCAAGATCAAGCGCAAGCTGAACGCATAGATGAATACCTGTGGCAACAAGATACGCAACATTTTGTGCCGCACAATTTAGCCGGTGAAGGCATGAGAGGCGGTTCACCGGTTGAAATTTGTTGGCCGCAAAGACGTAGTAGCGGTAGTCGGCAGATACTGATCAATCTGCAAGAACAGTTCCCGGAATTTTCCGGCGTATACCGAGATGTGATTGACTTTGTGCCGGTAGATGAACACTTGAAAGTGTTAGCCCGGGAAAGGTATAAAACCTATAAACAAGC
This sequence comes from Gilliamella sp. B2923, assembly GCF_026536565.1. NCBI lineage: Bacteria > Pseudomonadati > Pseudomonadota > Gammaproteobacteria > Orbales > Orbaceae > Gilliamella > Gilliamella sp. B2923. The sequence continues at coordinate 52,243 of NZ_JAFNNZ010000010.1, forward strand.
AGGTTTTAATCTTAAAACTATTCCGATCTTAATTAGCTAGTATTGCTAAGTATATCGGTAAAAAAGTTTAGGAATTCGAGTAGTTGAGACGATTATACCCGCAATATTTATGTAGTATCTCTTCATCACTGTTGCGTTAAATCCAAATCCTCCAGATTTTGTTCGAAAGATACCTTAGATCAATTTTTCCTGACTATTACGATAGGTATAACTTATTGATTAACGAATATGTTTAATTTATACTTGCCGAAAAGGTCAGGAAAGATCAAAAAACAATAAAAAAAATCAATAATAACAAATAATAATAAATTATAACTAAAAGGACTAAAATATGTTGAAATGCAATTGTCTTCTTCATAAGAAAAAGACATTACTCTTAACTTTAGGCTTGCTTGCTTTATCCAATCCAGCTACGTCAATCTCGATATCCACCTTACGAAGTATCGAAGGTTACGCCCCTTATGTAACATTTGATAATGGACAAACCAAAACGGAGTATCTATCCCCTTTGTTGTCAATCACATTACCAAATGGCGAAGAAATCACTGCCCATTCTGATACCTCAACGGCAGCAAATCCGATAAAATTTGATAACGAAAATGTCAAGTTCTCCGATATAAAAACTATCGTCACATTGCCTTCACAAAACGCGAATTACCCTCGACTACCTATTCAAGATGTCATCCTTAATGCCAATTTTTGGGGTGATGATGACGGCGATTATAACCCGGTAATAACCGGCGATTTACAGGTAAACTGGACTGACGGTGACGGTAACGATCTTACAAATTTTGTTAAAAATAATGAAAATGCTGTATTAGAGCCTTGTGATGCACCTTTGAAGTTATTGGTATCTTCTGACAATGGCACGATCAGCACACAATATGGTATTCCTAACCAAAGTTCTTTTATCGGCGAACAACACGCTTATTATATGTACCCTAAAGTCCCTTCTGTGGTTAAATTTTGTTATGCACAACCGAATCTTAACAATGAAGGTGATGTAGATAACACTTGGGTTAGAGGTAAGGGCTTTACGATGAATGATACCAATAATCCGGGAAACAATTTTCCTACGATTGGATCTAACAACTTATTTTTCGACCTTAAACTTGCCGGCTTAAGTGTTGCTGAAGTTATTGATATCAACGGTACTAACGTTTCATCTCTTGGCGGAACTGGGGTACATTTAGTCTTAAGTGAGCATAACGGAAAATTGCGAGTGACCTTAAAAGGACCTTCAGCTGCAACCAATGGCGGTAAATTTGTACCTTCAGTTTTTAAATTGTACGCCGATCGCAACAAAACTAATGCATTTTATTCATTTTTTATCCAGCGCTGGATGATCGCCTTCCCGGATGGTCCTTCCAGAAATTGGGCTGAAAGTTCTGATCGTTGTAACACCTTAAGTGGTACATACAATCTACCGGCAGTATGGGATTTTACAAACTCTAATCGTACCGTCGACTCATCCGGTAACCAAATTAACTGGGAAGAAGGTGTACCAGGGGTTGGTGAAATTTACCGTAGGAAGATTAGCTACCGAAACAGTGCGACTACCGAATGGATGGGTGGTTTATTCTCTGAATGGGGTAAGGTAACCAGGGAATATTATCCGGATAGTGATTGGATAGTTTATGATAGTGATTATGGTGACGCTTATTATTGGGCTGCGACCGTCCATAGTCCCGAAAATCATTACGTAGTTGAATCAGGAACCGGCGTTGTTGGTTTCAGAAACGATGATTATGGTAATTTCTTAAGCAGTTGTGTGGCTTGGTAATTATCGTTGTTGAGAAAAAACCTTATAGCAATTTTTGTTATAAGGTTTTTTTATAGATAATTTAACAGTCTGTTTTCTTGGTATAACGATTAATCTTCTCACAAACTCAGCCTTATTGAATTTGTATTTCTCCCGCTTTGCTTTTTGTAAAAAGTCTATATACCAACGCTTATCCCGCCATCGCTTTTAGCATGTTTGACTACCTAATTATGCAAACTTTATTAAGGCGTAAAGTTGTATTTTTAATTTTGTAAAATAACAGTCGAATTCTAAACACAATTAAAAATCAGTTTTATACTGAAACGTATGTGTTTTCTGAAAGTTTTTGACAAGAATATGTTGTCGTTTATGTAAGGAAGTAAGCTAGATTTTTAATAGATTTACTATAATTCAAAGAGTTTTCTACTTAAACGTATGCATTTTCTGAAAGTTTTTGACAAGAATTTGTTGTCATTAATGTAGGGTAATCAGATAGATTTTTAATAGATTTATTATAATCAACACCGTTTTATACTAAAACGTATATATTTTCTGAAACTTCTTGGCAAGAATCCGCTGCCGTTTCTATAGGGTAGTGAGATAGATTTTTTTAGACATTTACAGTAATTAAAACAGTTTTATACTAAAACGTATGCATTTTCTGAAAGTTTTTGACAAGAATATGTTGCCATTAAGGTAGGGTAATCAGATAAATTTTTAATAGATTTACTATAATCAACACTGTTTTATACTGAAACGTATATATTTTCTGAAACTTCTTGATAAACACCTTTATCACTTTTTAAACGCTAGCCTTTGTTATGCTGTGATATTGTTTATATAAAACTAATTCAATTGAATAAACAGCAAATTACGCTATAATGCGTTAATTTTTAACTATTTGTATCTGTTATGATCGTTGGTTTTATTGGTGCTGGGAAGGTTGGTTGCACCTTAGGGAAGTATTTTAGTTCTTGTGGAATCGAAGTCGCAGGATTTTATAGCCGCTCGTATGAGCATGCAAAACAAGCAAGCGAATTTACCCAAAGTCATGCATTTTTAACGCTAGCTGAGATAGTTGCTAAGTGTGATTGTTTGTTGGTCACCGTCTCAGATAGTCAAATTGCCGAAGTTTGGTATGATTTGTGTCAACTGCCAATTGGCAATAAATGGATTGGCCATTGTAGCGGGCTGTTAACGTCTCATATCTTTAGCCAAAATAAAGTTGTTCATCCTTTCGCTTTTTCATTACATCCACTCTATGCAATTTACGATCGCTTTGATTGTTTTTCTGATATGGTTAATGTGTCTTTCACGCTGGAAGCCAATGCCGATATCATTCCAGCCTTAACTGAATTTTTTGCAAAACTCCCCAACCCTATCGCCATTTTGCCAGCCATTAAAAAGCCGCTTTACCATGCCGCTTGTGTCATGCTAAGCAATCAAGTTTTGGCTTTGGTGCAAATTGGTGTTGATCTGCTCAACGAGCAGTGTGGATTGGATCAAGAGTTTAGTGAACAGGCGTGGCATCCACTATTTTTAGGCAATGCCAATAATGCTTGCCGGGCGGGTATCATTGATGCGTTGACCGGGCCGGTTGAACGTGGCGATGTTGAAACAATTAAACAACATATAATGGCCATGCCCGATGAGCTTAAGCCTATTTACCAGCAACTATCGACCATATTGCTTAATATCAGTCGAAAAAAACATCCAAACAGGGACTACAAACAATTAGAACTGGAGCTGTAACTTTGAAAAACACAATTCTCACTCTACAACAACGAAAACTGAATCAAGAAAAAATCACGATGTTAACCGCCTATGATTACACCACCGCTAGATTAATGGATGAGAGTGGCGTTGACTGTTTATTGGTTGGTGACTCATTGGGAATGGTGATGCTGGGTTACCAAAGTACCGTATCGGTGACAATGGAAGATATGATTCACCACTCCAAAGCGGTTGCCAGAGCGGCTAAAACGGCTTTTGTTGTGACTGATCTGCCTTTTATGTCCTACCATACTTCGGCCTATGATGCGGTGTATAATGCCGGTCGTTTAATCCAAGAAGGTCAAGCACAAGCGGTCAAGCTTGAAGGCGGGCAGGCGTTTTGTGAACATATTCAATTGATTACACAAGCATCGATTCCGGTCATTGCGCATATTGGCTTGATGCCACAATCGGTACTGGCATTAGGCGGATATAAAGTTCAAGGCAAAGACTATAACGACGCTAAAAAGATAGTGCTTGATGCATTGGCGGTTGAGCAAGCAGGTGCGGCGGCTATTTTACTCGAATGTGTGCCGGCGGAGTTGGCAAAACTGATATCTGAACTGGTTAGCATTCCAACTATTGGCATTGGTGCCGGTGTTGGTTGTGACGGACAGGTTTTAGTCTATCAAGATATGTTGTCGATGTATGCAGGTGTATCGTCTAAATTTGTAAAATCATTTGCGCCAATTGGCGAGCAAATGAAGCAGGCTTTTAAAGATTATTGCGCAGAAGTGAAGCAGCAACAGTTTCCGTCTGCTAATCATGAATTTGCTATCGATAGCGATGTAATGGCAAAAATTAAATCTGAATTTTTCATCAGTCATCAAGGATAATACCGTGAAAGTTGTGACCTCAATTGATCAAGTTCGCCAGCAAGTTAAAGCTTGGCGACAGTCCGGCGCAAGTATTGGTTTAGTTCCCACTATGGGCTTTTTGCATGAAGGGCACCAAAGTTTAATGGCGGCGGCCAAAGAGCAGAATCAAAAAGTGATTGTGACCATTTTTGTTAATCCCATCCAGTTTGCCCCTAACGAGGATTTGGCAAGTTACCCTCGTGATCTTGAGCGAGATAAAATTGCCTGCCAGCAAATGGGAGTCGATCTTATCTTTTGCCCAACAGCCAGCGAAATGTACGAGGCTCACTTTAACAGTTATGTCGATGTTAATGGGCTAACAGAAGCGTTATGTGGTAAAAAGCGACCGGGACATTTTAAAGGTGTCTGCACGGTGGTCACTAAATTATTTAACATCACCCAACCGGATCGAGCCTATTTTGGACAAAAAGATGCTCAGCAGCTTGCTGTGATTAAACGAATGGTTTGCGATCTTAACGTCGATATTGAAATTATTGGTTGCCCGATTGTGCGAGAAGCAGACGGACTGGCAAAAAGTTCACGCAATAGCTATTTATCTGCAACTGAAAGAGAAGCGGCAACTTGCCTTTATCGAGCCATTCAATGCGCTGGCGAAATGATTGCACAGGGTGAAAGATCGGTTGATGTCATTGCCGGTGCTATGCAAGCAATAATTAACGCTGAGCCGCTTGCTAAAATTGATTATATCGAATTTGTCGATATGGCATCATTCAATGCAATTGATTCACTTAAGCAAGATAGCTTATGTGCACTTGCCGTTTATATTGGTAAAACACGATTAATTGATAATTTTATCTATCAACCCAGTTAGCTTCTAACATATCGAAACTTAACTGTATAAAAGGCCGCTTATGACACAGCGGTTTTTTAATGTCAATCATTCCAATAAAAGCGAAATTGACAAGAGATTTAATCAACGAGTTTCTCACTTAGCCAATTTATTGTTTGGCTATTTTACTGTAGAATAGATAGCATTTTTATGCCTTGAATCAGGATTTATGCATTTATTATGAAAAATACAACTTATAATCCACAAGAAATCGAACAACCAATTTATCAACATTGGGAACAAAGTGGCTATTTTAAGCCTAATGGCGACAAATCACAGCCAAGCTACTGCATCGCTATCCCACCGCCGAATGTGACCGGAAGTTTACACATGGGGCACGCATTCCAACAAACCATTATGGATGCATTAATACGTTATCATCGTATGCAAGGTAACAATACGTTATGGCAATCGGGTACCGACCATGCCGGTATTGCAACGCAAATGGTGGTTGAACGTAAAATTGCTGCCGAAGAGGGCAAAACCCGTCACGATTATGGTCGTGAAATGTTTATCGAAAAAATCTGGGAGTGGAAAGCGCAATCAGGCGGTAGCATTACCAAACAGATGCGTCGTTTAGGCGATTCGGTGGATTGGGATCGTGAGCGCTTCACTATGGACGAAGGGCTATCAAATGCGGTAAAAGAGGTATTTGTTAGACTTTATCAGGAAGATTTGATCTACCGTGGTAAACGTTTGGTCAACTGGGATCCAAAATTACGCACCGCGATTTCTGATTTAGAAGTTGAAAATCGTGAAGTAAAAGGCTCAATGTGGCATTTACGTTATCCACTTGCTGACGGCGCCAAAACGGCTGACGGTAAAGATTATTTAGTTGTCGCCACAACGCGTCCGGAAACATTATTAGGTGATACCGGGGTAGCGGTCAATCCGGCTGATCCTCGCTATCAAGATCTGATCGGCAAATTTGTTATTTTACCTTTGGTTAATCGTCGTATTCCGATTATTGGTGATGAACATGCCGACATGACAAAAGGCACCGGTTGCGTAAAAATTACTCCGGCACATGACTTTAATGATTACGAAGTTGGTCGCCGTCATCAATTACCGATGATCAACATCTTCACCTTTGACGGTGAGATCCGCTCACAAGCCGAAGTGTTTGACACAAACGGCGAACCGAGTGATGTTTATGGGGGAGATATTCCGACTGAATTGCAAAATTTAGAACGATTTGCTGCCCGTAAAGCGGTTGTTGCCGCCTGTGAAGCGCAAGGCATTTTAGAAAAGATTGAACCACATGATTTAACCATACCGTATGGTGATCGTGGCGGCGTGGTGATTGAGCCAATGTTAACTGACCAATGGTATGTGCGAGCGAAAGTATTGGCCGAGCCTGCTATTGATGCCGTTAAAAATGGCGATATCCAATTTGTGCCAAAACAGTACGAGAACATGTACTTCTCGTGGATGAATGATATTCAAGATTGGTGTATTTCACGCCAATTATGGTGGGGTCACCGTATTCCGGCGTGGTATGATGCGCAAGGCAATGTCTATGTTGGACGAGACGAAGCCGAAGTCCGTCGGGAAAACAATATCGCCGATGATGTGGTGTTATCACAAGATGAAGATGTGCTTGATACCTGGTTCTCATCTGCACTTTGGACTTTCTCTACATTGGGTTGGCCGGAAAATACCGATGATTTGGCAACTTTCCACCCAACCAATGTACTGGTAACCGGTTTTGATATCATCTTCTTCTGGGTCGCTAGAATGATTATGATGACCATGCACTTTATCAAAGATAAAGACGGTAAGCCGCAGATTCCGTTTAAAACAGTCTATGTTACTGGCTTAATTCGTGATGAAGAAGGGCAAAAAATGTCGAAATCTAAAGGGAATGTTATCGATCCTTTAGACATGATTGACGGCATCTCACTTGCTGATTTACTGGAAAAACGTACCGGCAATATGATGCAACCACAACTGGCGGAAAAAATTGCCAAACGTACTGAAAAACAGTTCCCTAACGGCATTGAAGCGCACGGTACCGATGCATTACGCTTCACCTTAGCGGCACTTGCCTCAACCGGACGTGATATCAATTGGGATCTCAAACGTTTGGAAGGTTACCGCAACTTCTGTAATAAACTTTGGAATGCCAGCCGTTATGTACTTATGAACACGCAAGATCACGATTGTGGCTTTACTGGTGGTGATTTAGGCTATTCATTAGCCGATAAATGGATATTAGCTGAATTTAATCATACCGTGAAAACCTATCGAGAAGCGTTCGATAATTATCGATTTGATTTAGCCGCTAATATTTTATATGAATTTACTTGGAATCAGTTCTGTGACTGGTATCTAGAGTTAACCAAATCAGTACTGGCAAATGGTGAACAATCTGAACAACGTGCCGCTCGTCATACTTTAGTGACGGTACTGGAAGCATTGTTACGCTTAGCACATCCAATTATTCCATTTATTACTGAAGCAATTTGGCAAAGTGTTAAACCACTAATGCGTATCAAGGCTGATACTATTATGTTACAACCGATGCCGACTTTTGATAGTAAACATATTGACGATCAAGCTGTTGCCGATATTAACTGGATCAAAGAGGCGGTGATTGCCGTGCGTAATATTCGAGCTGAAATGAATATTGCACCGAGCAAACCATTACAATTATTGATTCGCCAAGCTTCACCTGCTGTTCATCGTATTATCAGTGATAATATAACCTTTATTGAATCGCTGGCAAGATTAGCAGAAATTGTGCTGTTAGATGAAGGTGAAACCGGGCCATTATCGGTCACTAAGTTAGTTGACGGTGCTGAACTACTTATTCCAATGGCTGGGTTAATTAACAAAGAAGATGAATTAGCTCGACTGGAAAAAGAGATGGCACGCATCGATAACGAAATTGCTCGTATCGACGGAAAACTTAGCAATAGCAGTTTTGTCGATAAAGCGCCAGCGGCTGTTGTGGCGAAAGAGAAAGAAAAACAACAAGGCTATATTAATGATAAAGCTAAATTGCAAGAGCAATACCAAGCGATTAAAAGCCTATAACAAACAATCTAAACCGCCCACGATAACCGTGGGCGTTTTTTTATCACTTAGCGACCACGCTAAAATATTTAAAATGACAATTACCGCCTGTGGTTTGCCCAGCGTCAGTTGCTGCTACCATATCGATTTTAGCACCACCCCATTTCCCTTTACCGAGGCAAATTGACGGGGTAGTGCAATCTTATTTGCAAGCGCAATACCTAGCGATTAAAAGCCTATAACAAACAATCTAAACCGCCCACGACAACCGTGGGCGTTTTTTTTATCACTTAGCGACCACGCTGAAATATTTAAAATGGCAATTGCCGCCCATATTTTGTCCAGCGTCAGTTGCTGCCACCATACCGATTTTAGCACCAACCCATTTACCTTTACCGGCGGCAAATTGACGGGGCAGTGCAATCCAACTATCTTGCGATTGGCGATAGTAAAATTGGCAGATACCATTTAATCCGACTTCTACCTTAAGTTGACAGGAGGCGGAGTCGAGTTTTGCAATCGGCTGATGATACTCATCAACAACACCCGAATCTTTAACCCAACCATAACGATACATAAGACGATATTCGCCGTTATCATAACAAACAACTAAAGCTGCATAGCGTTCACCATAAATAATCATTCCGGCAAAATCGCCCGATTGGGTTGGGTTAAAGGTCATTTCTGTTTGCGCTGAAAACTGAAATGCCGCAAATTTTTGTAACAGTAAATTTGGCGCAAAATAGAGTGTCTCTTGCCCATTACGTATCGGTAACGGGCAACAATTTAACACCAATCCCGCCTCACTATCAGCCAGCCAGTGTGGTTGTGGATTGGCTGGCCATTGCCACTGTAAGCCAAATTTTCCCTGCTCAAAATCATCACTGGTTTGTATTTTATCGCCTGTAGACTCACCATTAACAAGCGGTTTCGGGTAAGATAAAACTGGTTGTCCGGCACCATGATCATCTAACGTTTGGCCGATCCTTGGCCAGTTATCATCGTCCCAATACATTGGCTGTAAGTGCACAATTCGCCCATATACATTGGCATCTTGAAAGTGTACAAACCAGCACTGCGAATTGGCTAACTCCACCCAACCGCCTTGATGTGGGCCATTAATGGGGGTGTTACCTTGAAAAAGCACATTTCGCGCTGTCCAATTGCCGGTTAGCTTATCGGATCGTAAAACCGTTTGCCAACCGGTTTCGACGCCGCCGGCTGGCGCAAAAATATAGTACCAACCGTTTCTTTTATACAGTTTGGGACCTTCAAGCGTAGGCAAATCGGCGGTGCCGTCATAAATGATTTTGCCTTCACCGATTAATGCGCTACCGTCAGTTTTCATCTCAAACAGTTGTAATTGATGCTTTAGCCCACAACGGCTCTGGGCAAAGGCATGTACTAACCATGCTCGCCCGTCATCATCCCAAAACGGGCAAGGGTCAATCCAACCTAGCGCTGGCTGAACACAATGCGGTTTGCTCCATTCGCCCCAAGGATCGGTGCTATGACACATAAAGATACCTTCATCGGGAGTGCTGAAAAAGACCCAAAACTTATCATCATGATAAGTGATAGACGGCGCCCAAACGCCTTTACCCGGCTGCACCTGATCATAATCACCAAACTCAAACGACGAAAAAACATGATTAATAATCTGCCAGTTGATTAAATCCTTAGAATGTAAAACAGGTAGCGCAGGTAAATGATTAAAACTTGATGCGACCATAAAAAAGTCATCGCCAACTCGGATAATATCCGGATCAGAATAGTCGGCGCAAATAATCGGATTATGATAATAGTTACTGCTCATATTAATACCTTTCTGGTTTGTCCATTTATCACCGAAACACTATCTTACTGATGATTATCAGCTTGCTTTTGTCTGGCAAGCAGATCATCTTGAATTTTTTTCATCATGTTGTCATCTAATTTATAAAAGCGCATTAACCACCAAAGTAACAGATAGGAAAATGCCGGTCCAATGGTTAACAGCCCGATGATGCCCATGGTGGCTAGTGGTGTTTGCTCATCGACGCCAGCTTGATAGCCTAACAGACCTAAACAGACCCCAACCAAAGCACCAGCTACCGCCATACCTAATTTTAATGCAAACAGATTGCCGGAAAATGATAGCCCGGTTGCACGTCGGCCAAATTTCCATTCGCCATAGTCAGCGGCGTTTGCCATCATATTCCATTTAAACGGTTGATACATTTGATGAAAAAATCCAATTAAAAAGTACAGAGGAAATACAACAGGTAACCAAACCGGCGGCACAAAAAACATCAACACACCAATGGCAAACAGAATTAAGTTAATATTTTTAAACAGTGAAATCGCACTAAAGCGCTTAGCAAAATATCCTGCTGCCATGGCACCGAGTATGGTGCCAACAACTGAGGTAGAAACAAAGGCCGATTTCATCGCCGTGCCGGCTGTTGAACTGATGCCACCCAACATTAAATAGGTGGCATAATAAAGCGTAGCGGAACTTCGCATCACGCCCGCCATACTCGAGAAAAAAGTAATAATAGCAACAATGCACCACTGATCATTGGCGAGTAGGCATTTAAGATCTTTTTTAACGCTGACATGCTCATCTTTAATCGGCGTCACACGCTCTTTGGTGGTAAAAAAACAGAGCAGTAACATGCCAATAGCGATAATGCCCATAATCGCCATGGTCAGTTGAAAGCCCAGTTGCTTATCTTCCTTGCCCAGCCAATCGACTAAAAATAATGTGCCGACTGATACCATTAACCCCGACGCTGATGAAATGGTAAAACGATAGGATTGGGCGCTCAGACGATCTTTCTCATCCCGAGTAATCACCCCACCAAGTGCACAATAAGGAATGTTTATAAAAGTATAACAAAGCATTAATAGCGCATAGGTGATATAGGCGTATAACAATTTACCGGAATAACCAAAATCCGGCGTGGTATAGGTCATCACGGCAAGCACGGCATAGGGAATCGCAAACCAGACAAGCCAAGGCCGAAATCGACCAAAACGGGTTTTGGTACGATCAGCCACCATACCGGTTATTGGGTCGATAATCGCATCAAAAATGCGTGTCGCTAAAAACATGATCCCAACCGCCGCAGCTGAAAGACCATAAATGTCAGTATAAAAATAGGTTAAAAACATCGTGACCGACGAGTAAACAATGCCGCATGCCGCATCCCCCATGCCAAATCCTATTTTTTCCATGACTGATAATTTCTTGTTATCCATTACAATCTCCTTATAACCCTAATGACAATCGATATTAAGCCGTTATAAATTAACGGTTTACTGCTGATAACTTATTGCTAAACAATAACCATAAGTTGAGTTTATAAAATAAGTTTTCAAAACAGTATTACGATTTTACGTAGCGTAATTACGTTATATGGTTAATGTGATTGATATCACAGTTTTATCGTGCAAAGACTAAGGGGATTTGGTTAGATTTGCTGTTTGGTTTTGCAGAGAAAAGCGATTTAAAAGTTAAAATTCGGCTTTTATACTTAAAAATGGGTATTTTCTGAAACTTCTTGGCAAGAGTTTACTAGTTTTGATTTGAGTAATAATTATCAACGATGTTTATTTAACAAGCGACTGCGGTTTAGATTGATTAATATTAGCTAAATAATATTTAGGATTAATATTTTTTAATATATTAAAGATAATCTAATGTTTTTACTAAAACATAGGTATTTTCTGAAACTTCTTGACATAATTTACTAGTTTGATTCACGTAAGGGTTAGTAATGATTTTCTATTTAATAAGCGACTGGCGATTTAGATTGGTTAATATTAGCTAAATAATATTTAGGATTAATATCTTTTTAACATCTTAAAGATAATCTGATTTTTTTGCTTAAACACAGGTATTTTCTGAAACTTCTTGACAAGATCTTACCGGCTTTGATTTACGTAAGGATTACTAATGATTTTTTATTTAATAAACGACTGGTGGTTTAGATTGGTTAATATTAGCTAAAGAACATTCAGGATTAATATTTTTTTAATATCTTAAAGATAATCTGATGTTTTTACTTTAACATAGGTATTTTCTGAAACTTTTTGACATGATTTTACTAGTTTGATTTACGTAAGAATTACTAACGATGTTTATTTAACAAGCGACTGGCGATTTAAGTTGGCTAATAGTAACTATATAATATTTAGGATTAATATTTTTTATATCTTGAAGATAATCTGATTTTACTAAAACATAGGTGGTTTCTGAAAGTTCTTGACAAGAATTTACCGGCTTTGATTTATGTAAAGATAACCAATGATTTTCTATTTAATAAACGACCGGCGGTCTAGATTGGTTAATATTAGCTAAAGAACATTCAGGATTAATATTTTTTTAATATCTTAAAGATAATCTGTTTTATACTAAAACATAGGTATTTTCTGAAACTTCTTGAGATGATTTTACTGGTTTGATTTACGTAAGAATGACTAACGATGTTTATTTAACAAGCGACTAGCGATTTAAGTTGGCTAATAGTAACTAAATAATATTTAGGATTAATATTTTTTATATCTTGAAGATAATCTGATTTTACTAAAACATAGGTGTTTTCTGAAAGTTCTTGACAAGAGTTTACCGGCTATGTTGTATGGAACATTTAATATTGCGCTATTATAAACGTTAGAAAATATTAGTTTCGCTTTCGATGTCGCCATAACCATTTGCCACTGACTAATCGGTGGTAGAAAAACAGGCTTCTTATCACCCAATCTAGGAACATACCAAACCAGACACCAATCACGCCAAAGCCAAAGTATACGCCAAAGATATAACCGACAACAATTCGGCACATCCACATACTGCCAATAGCGACCCACATGGTGTAACTGGCATCTTTAGCACCTTTAAAGCCATAAGGTAGAACAAATGATGAAGCCCAAAATGGCGTAAATAGGGCATTAAACCACAGGAGATGTTTAGCAATGTCGATCACTTCCTGATCGTTGGTATATAACGAACTTAAAAAGCCGGCAAAAGGTATGGATAAAAATGCTAAAAAGCAGAGTAAAAAGTTAGTTAAGTGAAAGATAAATTTCAGTTGTCTGGTCGGTTGATAGATCTGCCCCATGCCGATACGTTTACCGACAATGATCGTTGAGGTTGCGCCAAGTGTGCCACCGGGTAAGTTGAGCAAGCCAGCTATTGAAAAGGCAATAAAGTTTGCGGCAATAGTCGATGTGCCCATTCCGGCAACAAATGTTTGAGTAAGCAGTTTACCGATATTAAACATCACCGATTCCACACTGGCGGGAATACCAATGCTAAGAATATCAATCAAGATTTTACTGTTAAATGAATGGAAATAACTTCGAAAAGGAATAAATAGCGCTCGACTGGGTTTTATGGTCAGCACCAGTAAAATAAAGAACATTCCACAATAACGTGAAATGGTTAAGCCAATTCCGGCACCAATAAAACCTAAACCGCCCCAACCAAAAATACCATAAATTAAGATATAACTTATCGATAAGTTGAGGATATTCATAATAATATTTAAGTACATCGGCAATTTAGTGTTACCGGCGCCTCGCAATGCCCCACAACCAACCAATATAAAGGCTAAAGCAGGGTAGCCTAACACCGTTAATCGCAGAAAAGTTAACGTGAGTTCTTTTACGTCTGCTTCGGCTTTTCCGGCAATAATCTCAACTATCCAATAACCGGAAAACTCGACAAATAGAAATAGTAAGATTGATATAATCACTAACAGCGTAATCGATTGCCGGGCAGCAACCACTGCTTTTTTGCGATTATGGCGACCTAAGCTAAACGCCACCACCACCGACGTACCCAGGGCGACCGCCATAAAAAAGGACATTACGATCATATTAAAACTTTCAGCAAGCCCAACCGCTGCCATTTCAGCTTTACCGATCCAACTGACCAGAAAAGTGCTGAAAATGCCCATTAATATAACCGATAGATTTTCGATGAAAATTGGAATGGCTAGCGGGTAGATCTCTTTCCACAATAAGACATTATTCGAGTGTCGTTTTTTATATAATTGCAGATTCTTTAATCGTTTAAGGAGTTGAACATCCAATTTCAGGCCTAATTGACATCAGGAAAAGATAAACACAATTATAACTCCATTATGAAATAAAAATGAATGGCTGTTTTAAAAAAGCGATCAAAAATAGTCAAAAAAATTGGACGATGATTTAGCGGATGAGTTGGCTATTATCTTATTGATAATATTATTTTTCATTTAAATGACAATATTAATTTGTCTGACACAAGATAATCGATTAAAGTTAATCCTATTAAGCTTATCGTTAAAATGTAAGGCAACGACAAATGGTTTTAGAAAATACCCCAATGAACTTACTTTTATTGACGCTCACTACCTGTTGGTGGGTCTATTTAGGTTTATTTATTTTGGGCATCACTCTGCGTTTTGCGAGTGATAATGTTGTCAAAAGCATCAGTGTTTTTATGGTGATGATTGGCTTGTTAATTCGAACAACGTATTCAATCAAACATCATGATCCGCTGTTAAATCCTAACTATACCATTTATTGCGTTGTTTTGATCTGCGTGGGTTTGATGCTATTTCTCTTTGCCACTCAAAACCGACATCGAGAGTTTTTTAGCATCATTTTAGCAACGATTGGCATTAGTGCCGTTGCGATTGATGATATGTTAGCCATGGATCCGAGTTTAACGCTGATGACCGTTGGCACTATCACATTTTTAGTCAATGATCGTATCAAGAAAATTATCAGCAATATTTTTATTATCCTGCCGGTTATATGCCTGATTATCGGTGCGGTTGGGTTATTAATCTAAGTGAATAAGGTTAATCGTTTAGTTAATATCATGTTTTATTAACATGGTTTATTATTAACACGGTGTTTTGTTAACAAGGTTTTTGTTAATAGGGTGTGATATTAATATAGCGCTTTGAGCTAAGTTAAATATTAAAAGCTTAACTGACTTTTTAAGTCGGCCTTTTTGGCCATAAAATTTATAGCGATAACTTGAAGGGTGCCGATTATCGCTATATCATAGTCGGCTTAAAAATTTCAGTTAGCAAAATAACAAAAATAAAAGAGCTCACATGTTAATTAATGCCAAAGATATTCTTGATAAATTAAATCCCCATAATAAAGTCAATTACGATTCAGTGCTAAAAGAGGTCATTGCTGATTGGCAAAGCGAATCGATTCGCCCTAAATTACTGATCCATAGTTGTTGCGCTCCTTGTAGTACTTATGTTCTAGAGTATTTAGCGCAATATGCTGATATCACCATATATTTTGCTAATTCTAATATTCATCCTCGGGTTGAATATGAGTATCGTAGCGTTGTTCAGCAAAAATTTATTGCCGATTTTAATCAAAAAACCGGTCACCATGTGCAATTTTTACAAGCGCCATATCAACCGGCTGAATTTATTAAACAAGTTGAACATCTGCGTGATGCACCGGAAGGGGGGGAACGTTGTCATCTGTGCTATAAAATGCGTTTAGATTTAGCGGCAATTAAAGCGCAAGAGCTGGGCTATGACTATTTTGCCAGCGCCTTGACCTTAAGCCCGAAAAAGAACAGTCAGAAGATCAATCAATTAGGTTTTGAAATTCAAGAGATCTTCTCTGTTAACTATCTTCCTTCCGATTTTAAGAAGAATAATGGCTATAAACGATCGATTGAAATTTGCAAAGAGTACGATGTCTATCGTCAATGTTATTGCGGCTGTATTTTTGCCGCCAAAGCGCAGGGCATCGATTTAAAAAATGTCATTGCAACTGCAAAACAAGGGTTAGCTGAACACCAAAAAGATTAATTTTGGGGGGAAGGATAAACCCACACAAAGTGAAGTGATATCTGAATATTTTCGCTAGCACACACCTTATAAAGTGTGTGCATTTTGAACACATCAAATAAAAACTGCAAAAATTACACTATCTTAAGTTATTTAAAAATATTATGATAAAACTAAGTTTGTGATAAGCATCTTTAAATACTTTAAGTCCTTTTTTGCAAAATGTGAGTTTGTTATGTCAAAAATATATAGGCTTGGATTGGATGTCGGTTCGACTACTGCGAAATGTGTCTTGTTAGATGAGCAAGACCATTTTGTCTATAGCAATTATGTTCGTCATAATACCCATATCATCGCCACCGTGCTTGACCTTTTAAGCGAAATCAAACAAAAAATTGACAATGATATCGAGCTGTCGGTAAAAGTGACCGGATCGGCCGGTATGGGAATATGCGAAAAAGCTAATATTGCCTTTATTCAAGAAGTGGTTGCGGCTTCTGAAGTGGTTCAGCGCCAATATCCGCAAGTTAGCACTTTAATTGATATCGGCGGTGAAGATAGTAAGATGATCTTCTTTTTTCCCGACCGTCCGCCAGATATTCGAATGAATGGCAGTTGTGCCGGTGGAACAGGTGCCTTTATTGATCAAATGGCTACTTTGCTCAATACCCCCGTACAACAATTCGATCAACTCGCTAAGCATCATGACAACATTTTTCCAATTGCCTCCCGCTGTGGTGTTTTTGCCAAAACCGATGTGCAAAATCTTATCAGCCGTAATGTATCGAAAGAAAATATCGCTTATTCAGTATTACATGCCGTTTGTATCCAGTTGGTAAACAGCCTTGCTCGAGGCTATGATATTGTGCCAAAGGTGATGTTTATTGGCGGGCCGTTTTCGTTTATTCCAAGCTTAAAACAAGCTGCTTGCGATATTTTAAAGTTGAACGCTGATGAGGTTGTGCAAACGGCGCACCCGACGCTATTATCGGCATGGGGCGCCGCTATTGATAGCTGTTGCCGAACAGTGCTTTCGATTGATGATTTTACCCAAAGATTAACTGCTTCAAATAAAATTCAGCTCGCTTCTCCCACTCGCTTAAAACCGCTATTTAGTCAGTCGTTATCTTTTGCAGATTGGCAAAAGCAGCGTCACTATATTCAAATCCCCAGCGTAAGCTTATCGGATTATTCAAAGCAAAATGCTTTTTTAGGTATTGATAGTGGTTCAACCACCACCAAAATTACTTTAATTGGTGAAGATAACCAGCTACTTTTTAGCTATTATGCCCCCAACAATGGACACTCCATTAGTGCCTTAATTAAAGGCTTAACCCAGTTAAAACAAGAGATTACCGCATCCGGCAAAACCATCAATATTGCTCGCACCGGTGTGACCGGTTATGGGGAAGAGCTGTTAAAGGCGGCATTTGCTATTGATGATGGGTTAGTTGAAACCATGGCGCATTTTGCCGCAGCCAAACATATTGATCCCAAAGTCAGTTTTATTATGGATATTGGCGGGCAAGATATGAAAGCCATTTTTATTGCTAATGGTGTGGTGAATCATATCGAGTTAAATGAAGCGTGTTCATCGGGTTGTGGTTCATTTATTGAAACCTTTGCAAAATCGCTTAATTCCAATACGATCGAGTTTGCCAATGCCGCTTGTCAATCCACCAGCCCCTGCGATTTAGGGACTCGTTGTACGGTATTTATGAACTCTAAAGTGAAACAAGCACTGCGTGAAAACGCCACCATGGGCGATATATCCGCCGGGCTTGCGTTTTCGGTAATTAAAAATGCCATTCATAAAGTGCTGAAGTTGCATGATATAAAAAAACTAGGCGATCATATTGTGGTGCAAGGGGGAACGTTTAAAAATCCGGCGGTATTTCGGGCGCTGGAACAGTTAACCGGGGCACAGATCGCCAGCTCCAATATTCCGGAACTAATGGGCGCTTATGGCTCAGCGCTGTTTGCTAAACATCATTACACTGAGCATCCGAGCTTATCAACCTTTATCGGTTTAGATAATTTGGATAAGGCGCTAGATAACAAAGCTAAGCCTTCACGCTGTAAAGGATGCGAAAATCATTGTGATATTATGATTTACCGTTTTGCCAATGGGCAGCGCTATTATTCGGGCAATAAATGCGAACGCTTTTTAAGCAATAATCCTTATCAAGATAAACATGCATTTAACATGTTTGATTTCAAAAACTCGCTTTTATTTGATCGCTGTAACGGTGAAGTGCCAAATGCCACAATCAATATTGGTATTCCACGTGTTTTAGGTCAGTATGAAAATTTCCCGTTTTGGCATACACTGCTCACCGCCAGCGGTATCAATGTGACCCTTTCGCCATTTTCGACCCATGAAATTTATGAAAAAGGCGCCGGCACTGTAATGTCAGATAGCATCTGCTTTCCCGCTAAACTGGTGCACGGGCATATTATGGCGCTGATTAACGCCAATGTTGATCGTATTTTTATGCCTATGGTGATATTTGAATCGGCACAGTTTAATAATGCGGTCAATAGCTATAACTGTCCGATTGTCAGTAGTTATGCCGAAGTGATAAATAGCGCTATCAATCCGGCTAGCAAATATGGTATTGCGCTTGATTATCCGGTCATCAATTTTAGCGATATTAAATTGCTTAAAAAAGGCTGCATAGCATATCTAACATCATTAGGCATTACTAAACAAGTTGCCAATAAGGCGTTTAAACAAGCCTTGATTGCGCAAAGTGACTACAAAAAAGCGCTCTATGATAAAGCGGTTGACGTGTTGGATAAGGCGAAGCAAACTGGGCGTTATGTCTTTATTTTAGCTGGTCGTCCTTATCATAGCGACAGCTTAATCAACCATAAAACCCCTGAGATTTTAAACGCTTTAGGTTGTGATGTGATTTGCGAAGATTCAGTATTAGGCGCCACTGATGCGCTTTCGCCGGAACTGCAAATCTGCTCGCAGTGGAGTTACCCAAACCGCCTGTACGCCGCTGCGTCGTTTGTAGCTCAGCAGCCAAATAATATTCAATTTGTTCAGTTAAACTCTTTTGGTTGTGGACCCGATGCGATTGTCACTGATGAGTGTAAAGCGATCTTAGCGTCGCATGGTAAAACCTGCACCGTGATTCGGGTTGATGAGATCACTGCTACCGGCTCAGTTAGATTACGGTTACGCTCAATTATTGAATCAATCCGGATGAATCATCACCAACCATTAACATTGCAAAAGCGCCAAAAAACAGCGATTTTTACGCTACCCGATAAACAGCGAAAAACGATATTAGCGCCGTTTATTTCTGACTTTTATTCGCCTTTGTTACCGCCGATTTTTGCTTTATCCGGTTATAAACTGGAAATTTTGCCTAAGCCGGATAAGCGTTCGGTTGAGTGGGGCTTAAAATATTGTAATAACGAGATCTGTTATCCGGCAACAATCATTGTCGGCGACATTATTAAAGCACTGCGTTCGGGGAAATATCAGCGTGATCAAGTCGCTATTGGCATTACCCAAACCGGTGGGCAATGTCGTGCCAGTAGCTATCTATCATTAATTAAAAAAGCGATGATAAGTAATGGTTTTGCCGATGTACCGATTATTTCGCTTAGTACCGGTAATATCAATGAAATTGAGCAACCGGGCTTTAAAATTAACTGGCTTAAAACTCTACCGACGACTTTCTTTGCCATGCTGTTTGCCGATTCGCTGGCTAAAATGTATTACGCCATTGCGCCGAGGGCAAAAGTGAAACAGCAAGCTGATGAGCTTAAACGGTTTTACACCGACAAACTAAAACAGCTTATTAGCCAACACAAGGGTAAAAAAGCGATTTTTACTTTATTAAGTCAAGCCGTGGCGCAGTTTAATCAGATTGAAACGCACAATAGAGCCTGCCCGCAGATCGGTATTGTGGGTGAAATCTATGTCAAATATAATAATTTTGGTAATCAGCATAGTGTAGAGTGGCTGATAGAACAAGGCATTGAGCCGGTGATGCCACCGATGATTGAATTTTTTGCGCAATGTTTTGTTAACTATGACAGCAATATCAAAAATCATCTGATTGCTAATAGTTACCTGTCTTATGTACTTAAATTCCTAGAAAAAATAGCGCAGGTTTATATCGATAAAACCAACCAGATATTAGCGGACTTTAAATACTATCAACCTTTCCATAACCTGCGCAATATGGCGCAAAAAGCGCAAGAGATCTTAAATTTAGCCAACCAATTTGGTGAAGGTTGGTTAATTCCAGCCGGTATTATGACCTTTGCCCAGCAAGGGATAGATAATGTTATCAGCTTACAGCCATTTAGTTGTATCGCCAATCATGTGGTATCAAAAGGCGTTGAAAAGCGGATGCGAGATCTGAATCCTAAACTTAATCTATTATATCTTGATTTTGATGACGGAGCAGGGGAAGTAAATGTACTTAATCGTTTGCATTTTATGATAAGTGCTTTAAAGTATAGCCAGTTACAACGCATTGTTTAATATATGTAAAGCGCTATAATGGTTGCTTAATCTGTTGGTTAACCCCTTCATTTATGGCTAAAAAGGATTGCAAGTGTTGTCAATATATCAACTAAAATCACGGTTCCAATCTCTACTTCGCCCTTATGCGAATAAAATTTATCATGCCGATATTACGGCTAATCAGGTCACGATCGCCGCCTGTATAGGATCGATTTTTGTGTCATTAATTGTTGGGCTGTTAGCGCAATATCAATGGATTTTTTATCTTATCCCGCTATGGATGTTTATTCGTATGGCGCTCAATGCCATTGACGGTATGTTGGCAAGAGAGTTTAACCAAAAATCTAATCTAGGCGCTTACTTAAATGAAATTTGTGATGTGATATCTGATTGCGCACTGATCGCTGTATTTACGCAAGTTGCTACTGTTAGCTATAGTTTAGTTATGTTTGTGGTATTGCTTTCGTTTCTGACTGAATATAGTGGCGTGTTGGGACTGATGATTGGCGCTACTCGCCGTTATGACGGACCTATGGGCAAAAGTGATCGCGCATTTGTTTTCAGTGTTATCAGTTTAGGTATTGCAAGCTATTTACTCCCATTGGATTGGATTAATCCTTTACTGTGGCTGATAAGTGCTTTACTAATCTATACCATTGTAAATCGGATCAAAAAGGGATTGAATGAGTCCAAAGAATTAAGGATCAGTTTATGCGACAACAACAAGAAAAATCTTTTATAAGTCATGATGGCTGCCAAATTTTTTATCGCTATTGGCCGGCTGTGGATAGCGACCAACAATCAAATCAAGCGTTGGTGCTGTTTCATCGAGGGCATGAACATTCCGGACGTGTTGCGCATCTGGCTGATGAACTTGCGCTGCCCGATTTCCAAATCTTTGCATGGGATGCAAGAGGAAACGGACAATCAGAAGGGGAGCGAGGAGATGCCCCAAACTTTGCCACTTTAGTCAAAGATGCGCAATGTTTTATTGAACATATCACCCAAGAGTACGGACTCAACCAACAAGATATCGCTATTATCGCCCAAAGTGTAGGCGCAGTTATTGCCAGCGCTTGGGTGCATGATTATGTGCCCAATATTCGTGCTTTAGTCTTAGCATCACCCGCTTTTAGCGTTAAACTCTATGTGCCGCTTGCCGTTCCCGGACTAAAATTGCTGTATAACTTTAAAGGCAATTTCTTTGTTAATAGTTATGTCAAACCCAATTTATTAACTCATGATGCTGAACGTGCCCGCTCATTCACGCAAGACCCACTCATTACCCGACCGATTTCAGTGCGTTTACTGCTTGATCTCTATTCGGTATCAGACAGAATTATAAAAGATGCTAACGCAATTACCGTACCGACTCAATTACTGGTTTCCGGATCGGATTATGTGGTTAGGCGTAAACCCCAACAACAGTTTTATGACAATCTAGGCACGCCGCAAAAAGAGTGTCATATTTTGCCGGGCTTTTTTCATGATACGTTGGGTGAAAAAAATCGCCATATCGCTCTTGAACGAGCAAGGCGTTTTATTCTCGGCTGCTTTGCCAGCCCAGCTTATACGCCGTCACGACTTAACGCCGATCGGGTAGGTTATACTCGATTAGAAACCGATAATTTAACCTTACCGCCTTCCGGTTTAGTTAAGCCGTTATATTGGAAATTTATTAAGGCAAGCTTAAAGTACGCAGGCAAAATATCTCATGGCATTAAACTCGGTTTAGAAACTGGCTTTGATTCCGGCAGTACCCTTGATTATGTCTATCGGAATGAACCTGCGGGAAATTCTAAATTAGGGCAATTTTTTGATTATCTCTATTTACAATCTATTGGTTGGCGTGGCATTAGACAACGTAAGCTCAATCTTGAAGAGCTATTAAAAGAGGCGATTAGTCGTTTACAGCAACAAAATGACAAGGTCAATATTGTCGATATTGCAGCCGGCCATGGACGCTATATTTTAGATACCATTACTCAAATCGCTCACAAACCCGATTACGTGCTATTGAGGGATTATAGCGATATTAATGTTCGTGACGGGCAAACATTAATTGAACAAAAAGGCTTAAGTGATATCGTTCGTTTTGAAAAGGGTGATGCGTTTGATCGACAACAATTAGCGCAATTATCACCAAAACCTAATCTTGCCATTGTCTCAGGGCTTTACGAGCTGTTTGGCGATAATCAATTAATCCATAACTCGTTAGCCGGATTAGCCGATGCGATACCGGTTGGCGGTTATTTGATTTATACCAACCAGCCTTGGCATCCTCAGTTAACCTTTATTGCCAGAGCGTTAACCTCTCATCGAGACGGTCAACCCTGGATAATGCGTAGACGAACACAACTTGAAATGGATCAGCTTGTCGCTCAAGCCGGCTTCAAAAAAATTACCATGCGCATTGATCAGTGGGGCATCTTTACCGTTTCATTAGCACAGCGCATTCACTAATCGATGATGAAAACATCAGCAACCGCACCTTCAACTCATTTAAGCATTTATAAATGCTTATGGTTAGTTGGATTGTGCCTGTTTTTCTTTAGCAGTTACAATATAACCAACTCATTTACCGCAAGCCGTGCTGATGTCACAAGCATTGTTTTTAGCTGGGAAAGCTTAATTCCGCTTTGGTCTTGGACTATTGTGCCATATTGGTCAATCGATTTGATGTATGGTTTGGCAATCTTATTAGCAACCAGTAAGCAATCGGTTAAAATACTTTGTTTACGACTACTGACCGCTCAAATAATTTGTATCGGCTGTTTTTTGCTTTTCCCGCTTAAGTTCAGCTATGAACGTCCGGCTTTAGACGGCTTTTTTGGATGGCTGTTTGAGGTATTAATGGGCTTTGATAAGCCATTTAATCAAGCCCCGTCACTGCATATCACCTTACTGGTTATTTTGTGGCAATTTTATGCCGGCTATTTTAAATCTGTGGCAACAAAGTATCTGCTTAATATTTGGTGTTTATTGATTGCGCTTTCCGTATTAACCACATGGCAACACCACTTTTTTGATATACCGACCGGATTATGGGTTGGTTGCTTATGTATCTGGTTATGGCCGGATAATGGGCAATCACTATTCAAAAATGCTTCACGCTTGAAAAACGGCAAATGGGTGACGCTCTATAGTGTTTTTGCGCTTATAACCTATGGTTTGGCTGTTTACTTTAAGCATGAGGCACTTTGGTTATTATGGTTAGCCGGCGCACTGGTATTAGTTGCCATTAATTATTTGCTATTAGGTGCTAAAGGTTTTCAAAAACAGCCTAATGGACGGTTTAAGTTGGCTATCGCCATACTTTATTTACCTTATTGGGTTGTTATGTGGCTCAATTCCCGTTTATGGACCATTAACCATGCATCCCCCGATATGATCGAAGATAAGCTTTATCTTGGTCGCATAGCGGAAACTAAAACGCTCAAAGCCTATCAGTTTGTTTCGGTGCTGGACTTATGCGCTGAATTACCCATAGCGCCTTTTAAGGGCAATTATACTTTAATACCGGTCTTAGATATGACCCCGCTAACCGCGGCGCAGTGCCAGCAGAGCGCAGAAGTGATTAATCAGTATTATCAAAAAGGCAAATTACTGGTGTGTTGTGCATTAGGTTATTCCCGTAGCGCAACGGCGGTTATTGCTTGGTTATTATGGACGCATCGAGCGCAAAATCTTGATGACGCCATTGCCAAAGTAAAAGCTTGTCGTAGCAGTATTGTGATCTCTAAAGCTCAACGTGTAATTTTAACTGAGTGGTTTTTACAATTAAAAAAGGGGTAAAGATTAGATGACTCAAACCGATAATATAACGAAAACGAGGTTAGTGACATTCAGTAGCTTTTTACTTATCAGCCAGCGATTAGATATTTTGTCGTTATCATTGAGCTTAATGGCACTGTTTTTCTGGCTACTGGCAAGTTGGTCAATCGGCAATCTATATGTAATCATATTGTGTTTGATCACTTTTTTTATCGGATTAATCAGTAAATATTATGCGCTACGTATCGCCTTTGATAGAAAGTTATTTGAATATCTTGCCAGCCAAAGCGACCGTCTGCCCGAAGCAATCACGGAATTAGACGATGCTTTAGGGCAATTAAATCTGATTAAAGCGAATCAACAAAACGTGCGATCAATCCATGAACGTGAAAACGGCACAATGAAGTTATTCAAAAAACAGATCGCTTGTATTATTTTACAACTTGGATTACTAATAGCTCTGGCGTTAGGTGTGTTATTTTTTTAATTAAGCACACCCTGCATTAATGCTTAATGCTACATTGAGCAATAACAGACAATCAGGAGAAAGACATGACAGATTACCAACGTGATACACTGCTTTTATTTTTAGGTATCGGTCTGTTTTTAGTCATCGCATCGACTATTGGTCTGTTATTAAAACGACGAGTGCAAAGTCCTAATCCGGTGATTGATAATTTAAACACCCGCATTAATGCTTGGTGGATTATGGTGCTAATTATAGGTTTGGCATTTTTCATCGGAAAACTGGCGGTCATTTTTCTATTTTTTGTTATATCCGGCTTAGCATTGCGTGAATTTTTGGTCTTAACCCCCGTTAACCGCTATGACTTTTATGCGCTAATTTTTGCCTTTGGCGTTGCCTTACCACTGCAATATATTTTCGTTGCCATTTCGTGGTATGGAATGTTCAGTATCTTTATACCGATTTATGGTTTTTTATTGTTAGCTATTTTGTCGTCAATTACCGGTTCAAGCCAAAATTTTCTTGAACGCACTGCCGAAGTACAATGGGGGCTGACAATCACCGTTTACAGCATCTCTTGTGTGCCGGCATTATTAGCGTTACAAATCGATAATTATCAAGGCCGAAACTTACTGCTTATTGCTTTTTTAGTCTTGGTTGTGCAGTTATCCGATGTTTTACAATATGTGTTTGGAAAATTATGGGGCAAGCATAAAATCAGTCCAAATTTATCCCCGTCAAAAACCATTGAAGGTTTTGTCGGTGGGGTATTATCGGCAAGCTTTATTGGTGCTTGCCTGTTTTGGATAACGCCATTTAGCTTTGTGCAAGCCGGGCTGATTTCGTTAATGATCACCTTGCTTGGTTTTTTTGGTGGATTGGTTATGTCTGCCATTAAGCGAGATCGGGGCGTAAAAGATTGGGGGCGACTAATCGGGGGGCATGGCGGTGTGCTTGATCGGTTTGATTCAATCTGTTTTGCTGCGCCGGTTTTTTTCCATGTTGTACGATATTTCTGGGGATAAAAGTAAACTGAGATTGAAAAATCCTTCAAATCATTGATGCGTATTATTTTGCAAAAATTTGCATGCAAAAAAAGAGCAATATTATTCAATTTATGATATAAATACTGCCATTGTATTAACGTTAAGATATAAATAAGGACTGTAATATGTTAAAAGAGCAAATGGTAGTAAAAAATTCAACTGGTTTACATGCACGCCCTGTAACGACACTGGTAAAATTAGCGGGTCGTTATAAATCATCTATTGAGCTTGTTTATAATGATAAAACGATCAAATTAAAAAGTATGATGGGTTTGCTTGGTGCTGGTATTAAAGGTGGTTCAACTGTCGAAATTATTTGTGACGGTGAAGACGAGCAAGCAGCGATGGATGAAATCCGTGAATTATTTGCTACTGGTTTTGGTGAGTAATTAACGATACTTATTCATTACCAAAAAATTTCATTATTCCGTCGACATCATGTCGACGGAATTGTTTTAAAAGGACAGTAACTAAAACTTGTAAGTAGACCAGATAATTTAATCTTTAATAATCGAACTTAATTCTTTATGATCGATCGAAGGTAATGCAGATCTAAAGCCTTTGGTTAAATAGACCAAATATAAAAAGCCAATTGCTAACCAGACCAATCCAACAACCATCGCTGTTTCATCCAAACTTGTCCACAACCACAAAGAAAGTAGCACGCCAATCGCCGGCAATAATCCATATTTAAACAGGATTGCTAACGTTTTAGTGTTTTTACCGCTAAGATAACTTTTGATAACACATAAGTTAACAAAAGTAAAAGCAACTAAGGCGCCAAAGCTTATCATCGAAACGACCAGACTAAGATCTAATACTAATGATAGCAATGAAAAACAAGCTACAAAGATAATCGATAAATAAGGCGTTCTAAAGCGTGGATGAATTTTATAGAAGATCTGCTTCGGTAACACACCTTCACGCCCCATAGCATAAAAAATGCGTGAAACACTGGTTTGTGCAGTCATTGCAGAGGCAAACACACCGGTTAAATATGCAGCTTGGAAAAAGTTATGCATAAAATCACCACCTAAATGGCTAATATCACCTACACGGCGCACAACTTCTAAACTTGCAGTATCTTTGTTATTAGCAAAATCGATCCAGTTAGGATAAGCTAAATGGGCACAATAAGAGACCACCAAAAAGATACAACCGGCAATAAGCACTGTACATATAATCGCTCTAGGTAACGATTTTTGCGCATCATTTGACTCTTCAGCTAACGTTGCAATAGCATCAAACCCTAAAAATGCTAAGCATAATATTGCTGCCCCGGAAAGTAGCCCGCTAAAATCGCCCGCATTCACTAACAACGGTTTCATCATTGCTTCAGGCGTTAAATTAACATTGGTCAGTGTTAAAAAGATAAATAACCCGATAAAAATCATTTGAACAATAATCAAAGTAAAATTAACCGAATTAATTAACTTAATACCTAAGTAATTTAAAAAGCTTACGCTAATTAAAGAACCTAACACAAAAACCCATGCCGGAATATCAGGAAATGCTTCATTAAGATAGATACCCAAAACCAAATAATTTAATATCGGTAAAAACAGGTAATCAAGGATTTGCGCCCAACCAACCAAAAATCCAATTTTGCCTCCAAAGGTATGTTGTACATAAGAGTAGGCAGATCCAGCAATCGGTAGCTTATTTGCCATACGGCAATAGCTCAGTGCTGTAAAAAAGATCATGGCTAAGGTGATAATGTAAGCTACAGGTAAGTGCCCATTACTGGCAACGGTAACTTCCCCATAAGTGGTAAAGATCCCTAAAGGAACCATATAAGCTAAACCAAATGCAATCAATGCAGGTGTGGTTAAAACTCGTTTCATTTTTATTGCGGACATGACTAACTTTGCTCCTCTGTCCCAAAAAACAATAAAAAACTACTAAGTATAGTTTTGCCTTTTTACCCGCTAAAAGCGGCAGGGAATTCTCCCACATTATTATAATTATGCAAGCTAATTTTTATTATATTGACATTAAATTATGCAAACGGCGAATTTGACCATTTAGGATGAATTATTTCTAAACAAATCTTAATCAAAATAGATGGTTTAAATGCATTGAAAGTGACTGATATTTAGGTAAGCGTTCAGTGATGAATAAGTATAAAAGGATGAAAATAGAATATGCTAAGGTTATTTACTCATAAAATAAATTCCTTTTTTAATTGCTGAAGGAAAGGGAATAGTGTGGTTAAATACTTTTCTAATAACAGAGACATTTTTATGTGACCCAATAAGTGGTGTGTTAACATTTTTTTCAACTCTATATATCCATAAACCTTTAAAAGTACATTGTTAACGAGTAAAAGAAAGCAAGCCTATTTTGTTCTTTTATTATTAGTAGGCAAAGTAAAAAATACTATATTTTAGGAATCTAAGGAAAACCATGAAAAAAACACTATTTGTTGTATTAGCAGCATTATTATCGACGACGGCTTACGCTAATAATTGCGCGACCTATTATGAACATAACGATTTTCGTCAAGCTTTTACTGCTTGTAAAACTGAGGCTAAGCATGGAGATAGGGAAGCTCAGTTTAATTTAGCACATATATATTACCAACGTATAGGTGTCGGCAATAAAGAAAAAGCGATATATTGGTACACAAAAGCAGCGGAACAAGGGCTTGTTGAGGCGCAATATTATTTAGCACTGATGTATAACATGGGGTACGTTGTCAACAGTCATCTTGTCGGCATTGATAACGATAAAGCACTCTATTGGTTCACAAAAGCAGCGGAACAAGGATTTCTTGAGGCGCAATATAAGTTAGCACTTATGTATGTTGACGATACCGGTTTTGAAGTCAATAAAGAAAAATCGCTATATTGGCTCACTCAAGCAGCAGAACAAGGGTTTGATAAGGCGGAAAATGATTTAGGACTTGTTTATTACAGAGGTGACGGTGTCGAAAAAAATACAGAAAAGCGCTATATTGGTTTACTAAAGCAATGGAACAGGGGTCTAGTGAGGCGCGATATAATTTAGCAGTTATGTATCAAGTAGGAGAGGGTGTGGAAGTGGATAAAGAAAAAGCCCTCTATTTGTACACTCAAGCAGCGCAAGAAGGGAATATTTATGCGCAATTAGAGTTAGCATATAGGTATGACCAAGGTGAGGGTGTCGAAGTCAATAAAGAAAAAGCACGACATTGGTACTCTATAGCTCAAGAACCATATGGGTGTATTGATGAGCTATTAGAGTTAGCATATAGGTATGATCAAGGTGAGGATGTCGAAGTCAATAAAGAAAAAGCAGCATATTGGTACGCTCTAGCTCGAGAAGAAAGGGTAAAAGATAGGGGAGGAGAAAGGGGGTTTGCTTTGGAGCAATATGATTTGGCAAGAAAGTATGCCGGAGGTTATAGGGGGCTCAAAGTTGATAAAAGGAAAGCATTATATTGGTACACAAAAGCAGCAGATTATGGTGACACTCAAGCAATGCATGATTTAGGCATTATGTATTATAAAGGTGATGGTATTGAAAAAAATAGCGAGTTAGCTAAAAAGTATTTTGAACAAGCTTGTGAGCAAAAACTTAAAGAAAGTTGCGATATTCTTCATAAAGGAATCAAATAAACATTATTCATAAGCCACGCAAATTGAAAATCTGTTCAAAGAACTGTCTTACATATTAAGGCAGTTCTTTTTTTATATAGCCACAAAATGTCATTTATTCTATTAACACAATCACTTTTTTGATATAAATTAGCTTAACAGTGACATTTTAATACGGCTCAATATATTTGGTTAGCGTGTTAGTCATTTTATCAACTCTATAACCCGATACCGATAAGCGATTTAAAAGTGCATTGTCAAGAAGTAATAGATAGTAAGCCCATTTTTGATCTTTTCTTGCCAGCAGGCAAAATAAAAAAAATTATTATATTTAAGGAATTTAAGGAAAACTAATGAAAAAAGTACTATTTGTTGTATTAACAGCATTATTATCGACGACGGCTTACGCTAATAATTGCGCGACCTATTTCGAACAAAAAGCTTTTGATCAAGCTTTTATTGCTTGTAACACTGAGGCAGAGCAGGGAGATAAAAATGCTCAGTTTAATTTAGCATTTATGTATTACAACGGCGACGGTGTCGAAGAAAATACTGAAAAAGCGCTATATTGGCTTACTCAGGCAGCGGAACAAGGGGTTTCTGTTGCGCAATATGGTTTATCACGCATGTATGAAGAAGGTGAGGGAGTCGAAGTCGATAAAGAGAAAGCACTATATTGGAACTCCCGAGCTCAAGCTAAAAGAGAAAGACAAGAATTAGGGGTTGTTGAATTACAATCTGATTTGGCACGTATGTATGCCCAAGGTAATAGGGTCAAAGTTGATATCGGGAAAGCATTATATTGGTATACAAAAGCAGCAGAAGAAGGAGATATTTTTTCGGAATTAGAGTTAGCATATATGTATGACCAAGGAGATGGTGTCGAAGCCAATCAGGAAAAAGCGTTATATTGGTTTTCTCAAGCTCAAGAAGTGGAAGAAAGGTTTGTTGGAGCGCAATATTATTTGGCAAAGAGGTATGCTGAAGGTGATGGCGTCAAAGTTGATAAAAGAAAAGCATTATATTGGTTCACAAAAGCAGCAGATAATGGTGACACTCAAGCAATGCATAATTTAGGTGTTATGTATTATAAAGGTGATGGAATTGAAAAAAATAGTGATTTAGCTAAAAAGTATTTTGAACAAGCTTGTGAGCTAAAATTTAAAGAAAGTTGCGATATCCTTCATAAAGGAATCAAATAAACATTATTCATAAGTCAGGCAAATTTGGAATCTGTGACCCTATAAATAAATTTGTGTATTTGCCTATTTTTGAACTACTCTAACGAGTAAAAAATGGGTAGATATAAATGGACGAAAAAA
>NZ_JAFNNZ010000011.1:0-61806 GCF_026536565.1 Gilliamella sp. B2923
TATGAAGTTTTTATCGACTATAAAGGTGAAATATTTGAGGGTTGTGCACATTTAGATAAATTATAAATAAAATAATAAAAGTTAATACACCTAATCTGTTTTATATCGATTCATCTCAAAGCTTGGTTTATTTACCCCGTCGCAATGGTGGATTATTTTCCTGGAGCGGGAATTGTGACTTATCATATCTATCATGATGGAAAAATCGTGAAGTATATTCCACAAGAAATCGTAATAGGCTATGAACAAAAATACAAATATGTTTATCATGATAAAGATGATAATAAACATGAAATTTGTTTTTGTGAATGGCATACCATTAATAAGAAAAAGTTTACAAAACATCCTACAGGAACATTTAAATATCCAGATCATGGAACTGTGAATGAAATTAAAACTAACGTTAGCGATGGGTATATTGTGGCTAGGGCGAAATACACAAATGGTGATATTCATGAATGGATAAAAAAAGAAGCAGGTATAAGTATTTATGAAAGACTAACTATGACTAATGGGAATATTGCTGAATATGGATATCATGAAAGTCAAAAAAAAGCAGTATGGAAAAAATATGAAAAACTGGAGGAAGAAGCCCAAATGGTTCGAATGCTGGATAGTCTTAACTATGAAAGTAGTGGTGTAATTATAAAATATGAACTTAAAGAAACTTATCGAAAATATATAAATTCAGACTTACTGGCAGGTTTTATAGGCGCTCTGGCGGAGATTAAAGAAAATATTATAGTAACGGGTAGTGCCTATGAACAAGGCTCTTGTTTTCCTAGTTCTTTACATGTAAATGGTCTGAGTATTGCCACAAAATACATTAGAAAAGTTAAAAATTTAACTGATTGGGAAAAAGATAAAGAATTTGTTAAGGCTTTGGCTAAATTCCATTTTGGAACGTTTCGAATAGGAGAAGATATTTATGACTTATTTAAAGATATATCAGGAGCAGTAAATGGATACAGATTACATAATAGCCATTTGCATACAGAAAATTTTGATTTTAATACCATTAAAATAATTGGATAATCGAAGAGTTAAATTAGAAGGTTAAAGGGAATGAAAAAAAATTTTTTAACACTGATTTTATTGTTTATTTTTTCTATAGGTATTGTTCATTCAAATGAATCACCGGATATTTGGGATTATTATAAAGTTTCAAAAAATTCTGTTTCTGGTAATAAATCAGGTTATAGCAGAGAATTTTTAACGCAAAAGTATCCGCGAATTAAACTAATATTAATTGATGGAAATATTATAGTTGATACAATTTGTCTTATTCACTATGAAACATCAACAAATCTTACTACACCTTTATCTTATTGGAAAACTCCAGAAAAAGTAGAAAAATATAAAAAAATTTTCTCAGAAGAAGGGATCCTTTTAGGAGATCAATTTGAGGCAATAAAATTTCCTAATAATCATGAAGATAAATTATGCTTGGAAGAGGGTTTAACTGATTTAATAAAGATCGATAATTATTTTGTTTTTCTAACTAAGTCAGATTACTTATTAATATTTTCGAAGCAATTGAAAAAAAATAATGAATCTCCGATAACTTATCGAGGATTTAATTATAAGATACCAAATCGGGAATTTAGTTGGTTTGGTCATCCCATGTTGACAAATAAAAAAATTGTAGAGGAAATGAATAAGAAGTGTGATTTTCCCGATGATGGATCTTATTATAATTCTTACTTTGCCAATGAATGTGATTTAAACGAATTAGGTCAATATTTTGGTAAAGTTAGTGACACTTTATTTAACAAAAAGAAAGAGATATATCAAAAAGGAGAATATCGATACAATTTAACTAAAAAGCAGCATGGAGAGTTTGATTTCGAAATATTTTTGAATATTGAAAAAAATAATAAATTAATAGATAAGTTATCAATTTTTAAAGAAAAAATTTTAGAATCGGCTGCTTTTTCACAGAATTACTATATTGATAAAAATTTTAAAAATATTTGGTTATTAAATTATGTTGGTGATCACGATACACAATATATTGAAAAATGGAGACATTATAAAATAGATAATAGTGGGCACTTCAAGTTATTGGAATCGATTTCATGTAAATATCGTGATAGACAAAGAGTTGTAAAATGTCACAAAGATTAAGAATGTCATCGTTAAAGTTTTGCTACCTCATAAGAAAATTTTAGGTTTGTGAACTATCGGCTAAAGTTGTGTAGATTAAATGGCTAAACTCGATTTAAAAGATTATAGCCCGGCAATGAAAGAGGCAGAAGACAGCTCAAAGCAACAAACAGAAACTTCATCAACGCCAGCCACCTTGAGTCAAAATGGAAGGGTGTGGTTTATGCATCCTGTATCTATGATAAATTATTTCTCTGATAATAAGATTCTTTTCCAAAAAGGCGATAAAGATGAAATAATTCGAGAAATCAATATCCGCCTTGCCGGTTTTGGTGGCAATGTCCCGACTGATAAGTTTACGGAAAGAACGGAAAACATGAGCAAACAGTTTCAACGTGACTATATGAAAGTTGAAGAAACGGGTGTTGTTGATATGGATGTAATAACGGCAATTGATGAATTTTCTGTTGAATACGATTTACCAAGCGATGAATGGGTAAAGAAGCCTTCTTCTGATGATCAACAAATGTTTTGTCCATGTGGTTTGTGTGATGGATTTGGTCAAAATAGACATAAAGATCTGTATTATGGAGCACAGTTAGAATCAACGCATAGATATGAATATCCTGATATACATAGATCACTTTTATGGGCACTAAAAGCTGTAATATTTTATTTAAAAAAAGAAAATTCAGTTTATAGTTTCAGAAAAATTTCATCGGGATATAGATGCTATGATAGAAATCTTCAAAAAAATAGACGGACTACAAACCATAAAGGTAAAGCTTTAGATATACATTTTAATAAAAATGGTTTTAGAACAAGATTATGCGAAGATATGGATAAGTTGAGAAAAGATATTTTTAATAAATATTTAGGAGCTAAGTGGGATTGGTTAGCTGGACAAAATAATATCTTCAATTTGGAGTCTGCGAAAAAAGGTGCAAAAAGCTGGGTGCACTATGATGTACGGCAATTTGATCAAATTTTCCTAAAAGATGAATATTTTTGTAAAGATTCAGAAACATTAAATGGCAAACCTCTAGTATCATTAATAATTAATGGGTAATAAGTATATGAAAAATAAATGTTTATTGATTTGTTTGTTATTTTATATAATTTCTTTTTTTACTTATGCGCAAGAACCGTATATAGAAAAAGATTCAAATAAAATTTTCCGTCACAGTAACAAAAATGTTTGTTTTGTAAAAAGTGAAGATCGTTTACCATTAAATAAAAGTCATAGAAATTCAAAGTATAAGCAAACAAATATGGAAAGTTGTCAAGTTGAAGATTTGGAATTATGGAATTGTGAAATAGATTTTCGTTATATACCTTTACCATCAAAAAATAGTATTGATATGTTATTAGTACCAATGGATTGTGGCGATTTCCCGTATAGGTTATATTTAATAACAATAAAAGATCATCAAATCCGCTCAGAATTATATGTTGAAGGAGAGTGGTATGAGTCAGGATACAATGAAGATATGATTGAGAAAACGCATTTTAACATCTCAAAAGATTTTATCATTACCGTTACAACTGAATATGATAATAAGTTAACAATTAATCATTACTATTTAAACGATAATGGATACATTGAAGAAAAAAACAATAATAATTAAATAAAAAATAAAACAAACTTAAAAAAAGCGAAATATATGGATGTTGAAGAAACTGATTTTGTGGATATGCAAATAATTGAAGCGTTTTGATGAAATTATTCCTATCCGAAATATGTAAAACTAACTAGTTGAATTTGAAGATTTTATGGAAATAAGTTGAAAACAAAAAAACAAATATCTTTGTTCTTTATTCTAATATTTATATTTGTTTGTCATAACACTGCTGTGGCAAATTTAAAAAAAGAACATCAAATTTTAATCGAAACACCTTTACCATTCGATTTTAGTTTATGGGATAAAGCTGAGAGGGGAATTAGTAATGAAGGTTATTTTTTTAATCATGCTAAGATAGATTATGAGTTTACGGATAATATAAAATTATTCACTTATTTTGTTAAAGATAATCCTGTTTTAACGAATTTTTACAAAGAAAATAATTTGAATTTGAATGATGCAATTTACATTAAATTAGAAACAAAGAAAATATTTGACACATTTATTATTAAGTCATCAAATGATTTTGTTTTATTGAATATTTCCAAGCAAGGTAAAGTTTTATCCTCTCAAAAAATAGCAAATATGGTTAATAATAATCATCAATGGCGTACATTTATCATTGATAAATCCTTAAATATTAAAAGTACTGTAGAAACTGTCAGATATAGTGAAGTCAATGCTATGTATTTAACAAACCAAAAACTGACAGAGCAGAAGTTACAAATTTTGGATAATGGAAAAATTGACTTAATCAGTAGTAAACAATTTCCAAACATTGAAACTAACTATAATCCCACTATTCCCGATAATTGTTTTCAAAAAATAGCTTCTATTTCCAATGAAATAGCTGAGTTAAATTTACCTTTGGCTCTACCTATTAATAGTAATAATTTTAGCTATATTACGGATAATTTTGAACCAGAAGGTAGAGGAAATCCGACTTACTGCCAGACGTTAGCTGGATACTATGTTCGCTTACCTAATGTTACTGAAAATTATGTTTATTTTTTTACTGGGCATGATGATATTGGATGGCAAATGGATGGGAATTCAGATAGCTATTATGGTATAGGTTATTTAGTTACTGTTAAGGATCATCAGGTAAAAGATATGTTACCGGTTTATTATAATTCACCCAATCATAACCAAAAAATTGAGTTTAATATCGATAAAAATATGGTTATTGAGTTAGTTATAACAGAGGACTCCAGTAAAAAAAATAATTATCAGTTTTATATTAATAAAAATGGTGAATTTGAGTAGTATTTAGCATGAGAACAATATTTTCAATTAACAAAGTTACTCTTCATAATTCTTATTTATATTAAATAGGATCAAGAAACATGTTATATATGACAACACCCATTTAATATGTCGAATTCTCAATAAATATTAAAAGAAAAATGAGTTAACTTCAAAAAAGAAATTACCCCAAAAATTATAGCGATAACCATATTTGTATTATAAGCTTTGATGATATTAAGCGTCATTTTTAATGCAAATACTGTGCGGAAAGATTGTTTTTCAGATTATTTGGCGTGAAAAATGACGCAACTTTAAGTAATTGTCTCTTTCACGCTGTGTTTCATTTTTCAAAGATTGGTAATGGAAGATTAATTTATGAAAGGTTTATTGTATCTTATTTTATGTTTGGTTAGTTTTTATGCAAATGGTGCATTATATAATATCAATAAAAGTTATCAAGGAGACCCCTTCTTTAAAAATGTAAATATGCAAAAATTAGAAGAGGATTGTTCTAGGAGTGTCGAGTATTGGAATGATAGTGATGTGCACGATGAGGAAGAACGCCGTTGTCCTTTAAATTCTATTAAATTTGATTATAGAAATGTATTTAATTTAATTGAGCAAGATCCCATTGTATACAAAGATGATAATTTTCAGCTTGAAATAAGTTTATCAAGTGACAACATAATTTTATCTTTAATTCATAACCATCAGGTGAAAGATAAGATTAAACTTTATGGTTATATGAATGATGGTAGCAGTGCATGTGGAGGTTGGGTTGCTTATCAACGTTATTATATTTCATCCAACGGCGATATTTATACTTTATGGTTAACAGAAACAGAAGAAGGTATTTCGCCTACACTCTGGAAACATTATAAAATTGATAGCAAAAATAAGAAATTTATTCTTAAAGAAATGTTAATAAACCGATATTATGATCAATTTAAAATTGTTTATCCTGATAAATTTAGTGCAATTTCGAATAATAAATTTTCGGAAAATTCTAATAAACAATTTGATGATTCATGTTTAAATGAATGCGAAGAAGGCTACTATTGTAGTTGTTATTTTGATTTATATAGCCATTATCAACGTTTATTAGAAAATAGGATCATAGCGTTTAATGAAAAAAATAAAACCAAAAACAAATCAATTACTTTGTTAAAAAATAGAATAAATTCAAAATGTCTAAGTTTTTCTCCGCCTGATTATGATGATACTTTTGATTCTTATTTAATAAATGTCATGTCCTGTTTTATAGATGAATATAAGGATGAAATAAAAAAGCTGAAAATATGATTCAATGAACTGGAAAATAAGAAGGTACTGTCAAATTAACTTTCAATAATGAATTTTAATTTTGCAGTTAATCTCCAATTCAGAATTTTAGGTACAACTTGAGTAACAATATCCTATTCCTTAAATCTTTGCTCAACTAAAATCCTAATATTTTAGTCGAGCATAGGAGCCTTGCACAGTTGAAATGATCATAAATATTTCCAAAGCACGATAAGAATCACTATGCATGTTTTAACAATTTAAATTTACGCATTTTCTTTTCTCTAACCCTTGTTGGTTAGCACGAGTTTTTAGCTCGATTATTGGCAATATTGTTGAGCCAGATACGGTACATTAAAAATGTATTATTTTAATTGGTTTGATATAGCTTTAAAACCTATTGGTTATTCCCCTAGTTAAAGTTTTCTTAATACTTTTTTCTTGAACTAACACATCAATCGTTTTCACATCTTGGTCAACGGCACGCCACAAATAAACACGTTTACCGTTGATCTTGCAAAAGACTTTATCCATATAAACACATACTGTTTAGTCTTTTTAATTCGTTTAGAATTAAGCGTTCCAAACCCAATGCGCCATAACTAATGGATTCATAAGTCACAGCAATACCTTTTGTCATCATAATAAGTTCAATATCTCAATAAATTAACGTAAAACGATAATATAGCTATAGGCAGTGGCAAATAATAGTAACAGGATAACGATGTCGTTGATAGATTTTATTTGTTTTCATCTATATGATTATATGAAAGATGTGTTAACTTATCAGTGCAATATTATTGAACTAACTAGTTCATTATTTAATTGAATAGCTAATATTTAAAATAAAATTGAAGAGATAAACATATACGAATAATGAATATACGGCATTAACAACTGAGTGTTTTAGATGATTTTCATCCTAAACCTTAGTTGATTTTATTTACTCTGATATTGTGATTCAGTTACTTTTTCAAGCCAATTACTACTTTTACCATCGACAATATCGGCAAGAGCAAAATGGGTAAAATAATAGTCAGGTGATGCTCCATGCCAATGTTTGACGCCAGCAGGTACCCATACAACTTCACCCGGATTAATCTCAATTATGTCATCACCCCATTTTTGAACACGTCCTTTACCGGCTCTACGCCAATTAGCATCTGGCCATTAGGATGAGTATGCCAATTGGTTCTTGCACCTGCTTGAAAAGTAACATATCCAGCGGATTTATCTAATGGATCTTTAGCTGTAATTAATGGTGAGATAGTGACATATCCGGTAAAATTATTTTCTGAGCCTTTAACCATTGTATTTATGTTATGTCGAATAATATAAATCTTATCATCCACCTTAATTTCCTCCTGATCGTTAGCTACAACATTAGGAGTGCTAAAGCTGAAAGTAAATAAAAAGAGTGTTGTTAGCCATGTACTTTTCATGTTGTTTTCCAGATTGAAGTTATTGTTGACGATTGCTCAAGACTTGATTAAGCACTGTTGTTGCATTGTTGGCTATATCTTTATCAATATGATTATTAATTAAAGCAATTAAATCTCGTAATTGTGACTCAATTATACCATTATACATGCTCACATTAATATGTGATTTGAGTTGTGTGTTTACATTACCTAAACTGGTTAAGGCAGATACCGTTATTAATTCACGAGTCTGATAATCTAATACACCACGTTCAAAAATATCTGCAAATAGATGCTCTTTTAAAAAAACTTCAATGGTAGGCACAAATGCAGCATAACCAGTTGAATGACCAGATGGAAGGACGCCAGTTAGTAAGGCTAAATTTTCTTTGCCTATCTCGTATTTACTTTTGTCTGTACGAACTTGATTAGGTTCTACGCCAATCTCATCATAAATCCCTTTTTCTTGACGACTTTTAAGAACTTTTTCAAAAGTAATAATACCATTTAAACTACGAGGAAAACCTGTATAAGCATACATTTGAATCAATATTTCCTTTATTTCATTAATTGTTAAACCGCAAGTCAGCCCTTCATCTAATGCCGCAGCTAATGACTCCAAATCACCTTGAGCGGTTAAAGCAGCAATTAATATAATACTTTGTTGTTTTGGTGTAAGAGTTGAACTTTCACTCTCCGGTAAAGTATTGGCATTTGAACCACTACTAAATATTGCCAGCAGAATGCTGGCAAAAAATATTCGAAACTTATTAAACATATCGTTGTTCCTGTAAAATAGACGGTACAATGCATTGTAACTCACTCATCGTTACAAAAAATTGAACACTTTGTACCGTTTTTAAAATGTATTAGAATTAATGTTTAGAGATTTTTATCGTAAAATTGAATTAATTTATCTACAGCTTGATCAACATATTTAGGTACCCAATAGGTTTCGATATGTGTTGCGTCAGGGATAAGATAGAGTTCTTTGTTTTTTGTTCCCGTAGCACCTTTGAACGCTTTTTCTGTCATATATAAAGAATCAGCTTTACTACCAGCCATCATCAATAATGGTTGATTTATTAGATCCATATTGCTGGCCGCATCAAAACGCATCAAATCAAGTAAACTGCTCATAGTGTATTTAGAACTTGAATTTGGATGGGCGTGAGTATATTGATAATATTCCATTCCTTGACGATAGAGTTCGAAAGGCAAACTCGCAATTTGGTCTTTAGTTAACTTATTATCTCCACCAACGTAAATAACACTACCCCCAGCGGCTTCTTGAGCTCTTGCATCAGTAGCTTGTTTTAATCGCTGTTGAATAGTATCTAACTGAGAATCCATATAACCATTACGGCGAACTAAACCTGAATCAAACATACTTAATGTAGCCACAACTTTAAACCGTTTATCAGTTTGTGCAGCTTTGATTGAATAACCGCCTCCACCGCAGATTCCAAGCAAACCAATTCGATCGGTATCGGCACCTGCGTATTGGCTTATATAGTCTGCCATACCATGAATATCTTCAATTCTATTAGCTGGTTTATCCACATAACGTGGCTCACCTTCGCTACCACCTTGATAAGCAGCGTCAGCTGCAATAGTTATATAATCAAGCTCAGCTAAGCGTTGAGCATAAAGCCCTGCGACTTGTTCTTTAACTCCACCATTTGGATGAGCAACAACTACTACAGGATATTTTTTTGTCGGGTCATAATTAGGAGGGGTATAAATATTAGCAACTATTTTGATGCCATGAAGTTGATAAGTAACAGGATGGATATTAACTTTACCTTTTATATTTTCAGTAATCGCACCTTGATAAGTCAATGTAAATGGATTTTTTCGATAATTTTCAGCGACTGCACCACCAGCTAATGAGGCTGAAACAACCGTTGCCATAACCATTTTTTTTATCATTTTTATTTCCTCTTTATATTGATTAAAACCTAAAATTAATCGGCTTTAATCAAATATGAATAAAATTTAATATGAGGAAAATTATAGTCATCTATCAAATTACTTAAATATACAATTTTTGCAAATGTATGCCTATTTATCTCAAGAAATAGAGGAGATTGAATTTTATTCAATCTAACATGTAAATATTCGCGCGAGCTATTTTAAAAATTATTTAAAACAACAGTGTTACTGCTTTGTCTTTTCCGAAATGTTAACCGCTGCATCGACATCACTATTAGCTATAGTCTTTGCACCTTTTGCTAAGCTATCCAATAAATATTTATCTCAATTAAAGGCATATTTATTACTCGTTCTTTTTATTATTGAAAAATGCTAACCAATAAACTGGCCACTTACTTTTTGATAGTAGATTGTTAACCACATAGGCTATTATTACTAAAGAAAGGGAACCTGAGAGCACAGGAAACAACAAAAAGTTGAAATCGTAATTAACCTGATTTGCTGTTAACAATATAACCAATGGATTAGCGCCTGCTGGTGGATGTACACATCTTAAGAATTGCATTGCTGCAATAGCACAACCCACCGCTAAAGCAGTAATAAAAATTGAATCACCAAATAATTTCAAAAATATAAGACCAATAAATGCTGATATAAGATGCCCAAAAATTACATTCCTTGGTTGTGCAAGAGGAGACTGAGAAACAGCAAATAAGATAACACATGAAGCTCCAAACGGAGCCATAATAAAATAGCTACCAGAATAGATAGTCAGATATTCCAGAGTTAAAATTGCCAAAGTTCCGCCTAACAGTCCTTGAAATAAATCAAGTAATTTAGGTCTATTAGGTAGTTTTTCACTACCCCAAAGAAAGAATTTCATTAATTGTTTTCCTTATAAGTTATAATATATGAATAGAAAATATGAACAGATCTGTACACAAAATTGATAGTAGTACAGATCTGTTCACTTTGCAATTTATTTAGGTGATTTATTTTGAAAAAAACATATGAATTAATTATAAAGACTGCTGAAAAACTGTTTTATCGAACTGGTTTTTCGAGTGTAGGCGTTGATGAAATTAGGGATATGTCAGGCTGCTCTAAAACCACTTTATACAATCACTTTGGAAGTAAAGATAAACTTATAGTGGAAGTATTAAAACATAGAGACTCAATATTCCGTTCAAAGCTTGTGAATTCTATTACTGGGCTTAATGGAAAAAATGCTATTTTGGGAATATTTAAATGGCATAAAAAATGGTTTTCCGAAGTGGATTATAACGGCTGCTTATTCATGCGAGCAGTAGAGGAAATGCATGAAACCTTGCCTTGCGTATCAGATATACTTAAAGAGCATAAAGAATTTGTTAGAGGTCTAATTTATTCAAAACTTGAAGATTATTCTGATAAAGAGTCTTTGACAAATAAACTGATGGTGATTCTTGAAGGACTTATTAATATTGGTGTGGAGTATAAAAATGATAAGAATCTTAATGATCAGATTGAACAAGATGCTATTAATTTAGTGTTGGAGTTGTTGGATAGGAATTCAGTGGGCAAATAAGAATGCTATATTTAAAGTAACTATAAAATTTTCTCCTAGAATTTATCTAAACCACAAAGATGAGAGCTGTTCACTTTAGAATGAAGCGCTATCATATAATCAACGGCTGATAATTTGTGAAATTGATAAATGGTAAGTATAGAAACAAATCTAATTGAAAAAAGAAGTTATGGAGTAAATATCTTCAATAATGTATTAATAGTTAGATGAAAATAGGAGTCATCTTGCAATCCTTTTGCAGAAATATAAGCACCTTGCAAAGCAGACATTAAGAGTGTTGCTGCTTCTAATGGTGCAAGAATATTAGAAATACTACCATCAGCAATTCCAATTTTTATAAGACTTTCTAGCGTTTTCTTCATAGACTCAAATCCACGATTAACCTCTGACGCTAACTTTTTGTTTTCCATAATAGCTCTATCTCGAGCCATTTGACCAACCACACATCCTCTATCTATATTACGAGCTTTAAATAACAGATCTGAGAGTTTATTATATGCTTTTTTATCTGTATTTAGCACTGAAGCATTAAAACTTATCAGTTGATCGACATTATATTTTATTGCATATAGGCACAGATCCTCTTTACCATTAAAATAATGATAGAGGCTACCTTGACCGACTTCAGCACGAGTCAAAATATCTCTTGGGCTAGTAGCAGCTAGACCTTTTTCTAATAGGAGCTCAGCCATAGCTTTGATCAACTTTTCTTTAGAATTTTGTTTATTATTCATTTTCACCATAAAACACCATACCACCAGTTGATGGTATGATTATAATTATTTATTTAATCTGTAAAATAGTATCTACTAAACGATTTGAAAAACCCCATTCATTGTCATACCAACTAACAACTTTGAGTAATTTGCCATCGATGACCTTAGTGAGCTTAGAGTCGAAAATAGATGAAGCTGGATTTTTAATAACATCAGATGAAACAATTTCATCTTCTATATAAACGAGAATACCATCTATTGTTTTAGAGCTAGTTGCTTGTTTAATAGTATCATTTACTAGTTGTTCTGTCACTTCTTTCTCTAGATTTAAAGTAAGATCTATCATTGATCCTGTAATTACCGGAACCCGAACAGATCCACCGTCTAATTTTCCATTCAACTCCGGGATGACTATGCCAATTGATTGCGCAGCACCTGTTGATGTAGGAACGATATTTTGAGCAGCACTACGCGCTCGCCTCATATCACGATGTGGAGCATCCTGAAGATTTTGGTCTTGCGTATAAGCATGGATAGTTGTCATAAAACCGGATTTAATACCAAAATTTTCATGTAGTACTTTTACTAAAGGAGCTAAACAGTTTGTTGTACATGAGGCATTTGAAATAATGTGATGTTCATCTTTATTATACATGTGGTTGTTAACACCTTGAACAATAGTCAAATCAACATTTGATGCAGGTGCAGAGATAAGAACTTTTTTAGCCCCAGCTTTGATATGGGCTTGAGCTTTTTTCCCGTCGTTAAACACACCTGTTGATTCCAGTACAATATCGATGTTGTGTTTAGCCCATGGGAGATTTTCAGGATGACGCTCTTGATATACAACGATCTCATGACCATCAATCACCAATAAGCCTTTTTTTACTTCGACACTTTTGGCAAAACGTCCAAAAGCCGTATCATATTTTAAAAGATGTGCTAGTTGTTCAATCGAACCTAAATCATTGATCGCAACAATTTTGATATTATGCGAACTCTCAAACAATGCACGCATAAAACTACGTCCAATACGACCAAAACCATTAATAGCTACATTAATCATAATTATCTCCATTTACATTTATATTTTAATAAAACATACCAATTAGTATGTATGTAAGATGATAATACACCACACTGTTTAAAAAGCAATAATTAATTAAATCCTTTTAAATATTGATATTTAAATATTTTTATTTGGTTTGTATGCAAGTTTTATCTATACGATTAGATACATACTGGTATGTATTGAATTAAAAAGAGGGAAGAATGAAAGAAATATCTATATTGGATACAACGTTAAGTGCTAGGAAATTGGTGCCAAAAAACGCAATGAATACAAAACAGAAATTTTAATTAGCTCTAGAGTTAGAAACCTTAGGAGTTAATCATATCGAAACGGGTTTTACTGATTCATAGCATTTGATTTTGAAGCTACAAAGTTGATTTAGAAAGTAAAATTTGGGCTATTTCTGTCAGAATAATTATTGACAAGTTTAGTATGGATTCTCGATATGAGTAAAAGCTTTATA
Source organism: Gilliamella sp. B2923 (assembly GCF_026536565.1). Classification (NCBI taxonomy): domain Bacteria; kingdom Pseudomonadati; phylum Pseudomonadota; class Gammaproteobacteria; order Orbales; family Orbaceae; genus Gilliamella; species Gilliamella sp. B2923. The sequence goes on from NZ_JAFNNZ010000011.1 coordinate 13,432, forward strand.
TTTTGACATGTTAGTATCGAAAGATGGCGGAAGCGCAGAGATTCGAACTCTGGGAGGGTCGCCCCTCGCCGGTTTTCAAGACCGGTGCTTTCAACCGCTCAGCCACACTTCCGCAATGGCTGTGAATATTAAAGGAGACGGAGTTATTTGTAAATAGCTTTTTTAATATTTTTTGTTGATCGCTCTAAATTTCATCATATTTTGTGAAAATTGCGCACTTGATGATGCTTTGCTCATCAAAAATAGTGTTGGAATCAAATTAATTGAGTATAATACAGCGCAAATAAAATAACGTATTGAAAAAATGTTAACGCAAATTGAGACTGATGATAAAGGTTACTTAAAAAATTGGCAGGATTGGACTGCTGATTTAGTACCTCAATTAGCTGAAAAAGAGTCGATTGAATTAACTGATGCACATTGGGAAGTTATCTTATTTGTTCGTGAATTTTATTTAGAATATAAAACTTCTCCCGCAATTCGAGCTTTAGTCAAAGCTATGGAAAAAAAATTTGGTGCTGAAAAAGGCAACAGCCGTTATTTGTATAAATTATTTCCGGATGGTCCTGCAAAACAAGCGACAAAACTTGCAGGTCTACCTAAACCTGTTAAATGTATTTAGGTTAAGGGAAAACAGATGATGAGATGGAAACTACCATTAATATTATTGATCGTGCTGGGCTACTTGCAATACTCATTATGGTACGGTAAGAATAATATTCATGATTATCAAGATAACTTGCAGATGTTAGCCAATCTTCATCAGGAAAATGAAAAATTGAAAAGCCGCAATGAACAAATGTTTGCTGAAATTAATGATTTACAGCGTGGTTTTGAGGCGGTAGAAGAGCGAGCACGCAGTCATTTAGGAATGGTTAAACCAGACGAATATTTTTATCGAATTATCATTGATTCTAACACTCAACAACAATAAGGCTTTACGTGACAAATACAAGTAATATTATTGCGATTGTTCCTGCTGCGGGTATAGGTTCCCGTATGAATAGCCAAACACCTAAACAATATTTAAAAATAGGAACAATGACAGTTTTAGAACATACGTTAAATAAATTATTAACACATCCCCAAATAGCCAAAATTATTGTTGTTATTAGTTCTAAGGATAAATTATTTAATACACTGTCAATTGCATCGCATCCGAAAATTAGTGTCACTATTGGCGGTAAAACCCGAGCGGATTCGGTTTTAGCTGGTTTACAATTACTACATGATGATCAATGGGCATTAGTGCATGATGCAGCAAGACCTTGTGTTGCTCACCAAGATATCACTCGTTTGATTGAAACAGTTACAAGACAACAACAAGGCGGCATCTTAGCAACTCGTGTTAGTGATACCATTAAACGAGCTTATCAAGATAATGATACAATCATTGAGCAATCAATTGATCGTACTTTTTTATGGGGAGCGGCAACGCCACAATTATTTAAAGCCGCTGAGTTGAAATCTTGCTTAAAAAAAGCTTTAACTCATCAAGTGGCAATAACTGACGAAGCTTCAGCTATTGAGTATTGTGGTGGCCATCCTTTATTGGTTGAGTGCCGTCGAGATAATATAAAAATAACTCGACCAGAAGATTTACTCTTAGCCTCTTTTTATTTAACTAAGCAGATTTAAAATAGGTAAAATATGAGAATAGGTCATGGATTTGATGTGCATAAATTTGGTGGTGAAGGACCGATTACCCTAGGAGGAGTTAATATTCCTTATCAATATGGGTTAATTGCACACTCTGACGGTGATGTCGTTTTACATGCCATTACTGATGCTTTAATTGGTGCACTCGCTTTAGGTGATATAGGTAAACTTTTTCCCGATACCGATTCTAAATATAAAGGCATTGATAGCCGAATATTATTAAAAGAGGTTTACTCAATTATTCAAGCGAAAGGTTTTGAGCTTGCGAATTTGGATACAACAATTATTGCTCAAGAGCCTAAGATGCGCCCATATGTTGATCAGATGCGAGTCAACATTGCTGAAGATCTTAACGTTCATTATGATCAAATCAGTGTAAAAGCAACCACAACTGAGCAATTAGGTTTTACCGGTCGTAAAGAAGGTATAGCTTGTGAGGCGGCAGTATTGTTAATAAAAAAATCAACAAAAAATCCAACCTAAAAGTAGGCATTATACGTGTTAGCAGAACTAAATTATTTTTATGGGAAACCAACCACAGCTGGAATTTATAAGCAACAATATGAAGATTTTATTGTTCAAGAAGAGCTAGGCTTTGAGCTTACTGGGGAAGGTGAACATGTTCTTGTTTATCTTAAAAAAAGAGATTGCAATACGGTTTTTGTTGCAGAGCAATTGGCAAAATATGTTGGTATTGCCGCTAAACAAGTAAGTTACGCTGGATTAAAAGATCGCCAGGCAGTGACTGAACAATGGTTTAGTTTACATATGCCAGGACAAGAAACGCCCGATTTTACCAATTTTGACTTAGCGGGTTGTCAGATAAAGCGAGTGACTCGACATAACAAAAAACTCAAGATTGGTGCTTTACAGGGCAATCATTTTAAGATTATTTTAAAAGAGTTAAGTCAGCATGCTGAGATAGAAACAAAACTAGCATTAATAAAACAACATGGCGTTCCTAACTATTTTGGTGAACAACGATTTGGGCGTGACCAAAATAATATTGAACAAGCTATCAAATGGGCACAAGGAGAAATATCGGTTAAAGATAGAAAGAAACGTAGTTTTTATTTGTCTGCGGCACGTAGTGCTATCTTTAATGATATTGTTAGTCAACGAATTGAACAGAACATTCATCAAACTGTGCTTGAAGGTGATATATTGCAGCTTGCCAATCGTGGCAGTTGGTTTGTTTCTAAAGCGGATGAAATAGCAACATTACAACAACGCTTGCAACAAGGAGAGATCAATATTACTGCTCCAATGGTTGGTGACTCATCTTTAAATACGCAAGGTGTTGCTTTACAATTTGAGCAAAGCTGTTTGAACAAATGGTCTAATTTTGCTGATCTGTTTAAAAAAGAGCGTCTTGAAACGGCAAGACGATCATTATTACTACGTCCGGAGCAATTAAACTGGCAATGGCTGGGAGAACATAGCCTTGAAATTAGTTTTTATTTGCCATCTGGTAGTTACGCAACAAGTGTGATACGTGAATTGATAATAAGAAATGAGTAACACAAATGCAAAGTTTGAAAATGCAGTCTTTAATTAAATTACTTAAGCAGCAAGGGATAAAAGATAATCGTGTTTTGAGTGCAATTGCTTCAATTCCGCGTGAATTATTTGTTGACGAAGCGCTTTCTCATCAAGCTTACGATAATCGTTCACTGCCAATTGGTAGTGGTCAAACTATTTCTCAGCCTTATATTGTCGCCCGAATGACTGAACTGCTTAGATTAGAGCCAAATTCTAAAGTCCTTGAAATTGGAACAGGTTCCGGCTATCAAACAGCAATATTAGCTAAATTAGTCGATCATGTATGTTCGGTTGAAAGAATTAAAAGCCTACAATGGAACACTAAGCGTCGCTTAAAGCAACTTGATATTCATAATATTTCAACACGTCATGGTAATGGCTGGTTAGGGTGGGCAGAAAGAGGACCATTCGATGGCATAATTGTTACAGCTGCCGCTTCAGAAGTTCCGCAAAACTTGTTAGCACAGCTCGCTAATAAAGGCCGACTAGTGATTCCTGTTGGTGAGAATAAGCAGATTTTGCAATTGATTGAACGTGATGGTGATAACTTTATTTCTAAAAATATGGGGGATGTAAGGTTTGTTCCATTAGTTAAAGGCGATATTGCATAAACTAGCCACCAGTTAGAATGATGGCTTTTATGACTATGCTAATAACTTAGTTTTTACTCTTTTAGTGTTAGTACTTTTTTCTTTTGAGTATCGCTAGCAGTATTAACTTAAATCAGCTATTTTTTTGTTCTGATAATTTCCATTCGCAGATACCATAAATCGCATTAAATAAGTAAATCAGATACTGGGTCGCTATCACAATATTATTGGTATAAATATTTAATCCAATGACTAACACATTTAATATTACCCATAAATACCAGTTAAAAGCATATCGCATCATTAACAGTAACTGAGCAACCACGCCTAAACCAAAAATAAAACTGTTGGTAATAAGTTGATAGATTGTGTTATCAACACTTAATGTGTTGGTCAAATAAACATTGAAAAACACAGCAGCAATCAGGAAAATTATGGAGCAAAGAAATATGTGTTCATTTAACGAACGTACTTTGACCTTGTCATTATTGTCTTGATTTTTATTCCAAGTGAACAAGCCATAAATATGTGAACCAAAATAATAAAATGTTGGTAACCCAGCCCCGATATTGCCACCTAAAAAGTTGGCACAACACTCAGCCATCACAGCCAGCATTCCAACAACGTTGCCCATATTCTTACGTTTGGCTAATAAAATAACACATAATAAACCACACACAGCACCGATGTAAGAAACAGAGTAACGTAAATCTAATTGTTCAAAAGGGTCGGTAAATAAAAAGGCGATAGTGACACAAAGTATACAAAAGTACGGATATAACTTGTTGCGTCCTACTGATATAACTATTTGGCTTAATTTATTCATAATTAATACTCTTCATCATTAATAAGTTGATTAACCAATTCGATACTGCGTAAGTAACGTTCTTCATAATCGGGTGAATCTATTTGAATATAGTTAATATTATTTTTTTCTAACAATGTAATAAGCAATTGTTGAAAATCTTTACGTTGTTTTGGGCTGCCTAAATGTCGTAAACCGTCTGCGACCCAAGGGGTATTGTTGCCCAATAAAATGACCAAATCGAAACGATAGTTGTTGATCATTGCTTGTAGGAAAGGATGCTCTTTGCCTTCATATTTTTTACAAAAGGCTTGAGTGGTGACAAAATCGGTGTCGATAAACGAAACCTTATTTGCATGTTTTATTGCAAAATCAATGTATTGAGCGTGACCAAGCGCAATTTTATCATAATCGGCATATTGTAAAGCTCTTTCATCCCCACCAAGTTGAGAAAAAACGTAATCTCGGCCGTATTCCCAAGCACTGGTAGTATTAAATACGTTTGCTAATTTATTGACCAAGGTTGATTTACCACTTGATTCACCACCTAGTATTGCGACAGTTCTTACAAAAAAGGGTCTTACTTCAGTTGGAATATATTGCCAATTTTTTAATGGTGCTCGCCTGATTTGAGTGCCGCTCACTTGCATAAATTGCCGCGTAGGATCGATTAGCACTGTCTCTAAATCAAATAAGTCTTTATACATCGCAACATCTTGCGGTTCGCTCGAGTAGACACAGTTAGGTTTAATGCCTTTTTCTCTAAATAATTTTTTAACACGTTCACTCCATTGATGCCAACCGTTAGGGTAAGCAGGAATACCGTCTTCTTCTAAAAGCTCTATATGGATGTTTTTCTGATACTTAAACGTTTGTAACAGCCACCGAATTCTATCGTTAATTGTTGGTTGGCGAGACATCGCACTTTGTTCAAACAATGCCATATCTCGGTTAGTATCAGAGCAGAGAACAACGTAAAGTTCATCTACTTGACTAATTGCTCGTTGAATAAGATAGATGTGTCCGGTATGCAAAGGATAAAATTTACCAAAAATAACACCAATTTTTTTATCTTTGGCGGATTCTTCGACTTGTAAGTACTGATGAAGTGAATGTAGTTTTTGTGCGCTAGGATTCTTAATTTTGTCATTAACAAGTTGACTTAAATAACCTTTTGTCATTTGACAGGCATCAGCAACAGTTTGTAGGGATAAATTTTTGCGTTTTATTGCTTTTTTTAAATAACTGAAGCTATTCATTTTGTTTCCTTCTCTGTTTTTTATTTGTAACAAAATTTACATTATTTTTATTAAATGTTCAATATATTAAACAAAAATAATTAATATTAATGATTTTGTGTTTTTAGGGAATTAGACATACAATGATTTTGTGTTCTAGCTCTTTATTCATTTTGTTGATAAAAATGTTCTTATCAACTTTATTATTATGATTATATTTAAGGAAAGGAATTACATGAAAATTAAAACAGTTGTGCTTTTGATCGCTTGCTTCTCCGGAAGTGCTTTTGCAGATAATAATGTGACGCTAAATAAAGTAACATTATTTTTGAAAGGTGCAGAATTGGAAGGAGAGTCTAGGGTCTCATTAAAAAAAGGTGAAAATCAATTAGTTTTAACCAATATTGCAAATGGCACAAGAGCTAACTCCATTAATGTAGGATTTGACGATAATGACGTAAGAGTTTTATCAACGTCATTAAATGAAAATTATATTGATAATAAACAAAACGATGATGCAAAGCCATTACTTGAAAAGTTAAAACAGTTACAAGAAAAATACGATAACACTGAAATTCAACTGCAAGCAACAACCGAACAAGTCACTCTTTTACGTGGAAATCATTTGGAATTGCTATCAAAAGGGGCAAATAGTAATGTAACTGAATTAAAAAATATGTTGGAGTTTATTAAAACTAATTTAATTACTGCTTTAAGTGAAGAATACAAATTACAGAAAGAAATCGACCAATTGAAAGAGCAAATTCTAAAATGCCAAGAGGAGATTACGAATTTAGAAGAATCAACCAAAAACTCAACTAATGCAATTAATGTGACGGTTTATTCGAATAAAGATATCACTTTACCAATTAGATTATCTTATGTCACCAATGTTGCTGGTTGGAGTCCTGCATATGACGTACGAGTTGATGATATAAATTCACCAATGTATTTAACATATAAAGCTGATATCTATCAAAATAGTGGCCTGGATTGGAAAGATGTTGATTTTATTTTATCCACATCTAATCCAAGTAAAGGGATAACTGCTCCTTTTTTCCTGCCATGGTATATTGAAACGGTGAGCAGTAAAGGGTATAAAAAACTGGCAGCTGACGACTTTGGCGACAGCAATCGTTACAGCAGTTATTCGAATCAAGTTAATTCAAATGTAAATAATGTTACGGTTAATACTTTAGGTATTAATACCATTTTTAAGGTTAATTTACCCAATACTATAAAATCCAATTCTAAAAATAATATGCTAACTTTGCAAACTAAAGAAGTTGAAGCAAAATATCAATATGTTGCATTACCAAAATTGGATAATGGTGTTTATTTGCAAGCAAAAGTCGCAGATTGGGAAAAACTTAATCTCCTACCAGGTAAATTAACAGTATTTTTTGCGGGTAATTATATTGGTGAGAGTTATATTAATACTGAGGATTTGCCAGATACACTTGATATTGCTCTGGGACATGATAAAAATATTTATGTTTCACGTAATCGCAATGTGAATGAAACATCTAAACCTTCATTTTTTGGTAACGATATTACACAAAAATATGCTTATACTATAAATGTAAAAAATGCTAAATCATTACCGATAGATATTATGGTTTATGACCAACTACCGGTAATTAGAGATAAAATTATATCACTTAATGATACCAAATATGATGGCGCCGAATATGACCAAACAACAGGCAAACTCTCGTGGCAATTGAAGTTAAACCCAAGTGAAAGTAAAACTCTAAATTTAAGTTTCAAACTGACTTATCCTAAAGATCGAGTTGACGATATAATAGGGTTATAATTTCATTAAAACAGAAACAAAGTATGCTAAATCAGTGGTTAAACCAATTTAAACAAGACAGCCAAATCAGTTTGCTTGATATTCATTTGGTTGTGTTTTTAACTAACAAAGCTAAGTTGCATGATGAGTTAATCCTCAAACGTTTTAGCTTTTTGGTGCTATCACTGAGTAAAGAGGTAAGGTCAGGGCATGTCTGCCTTGATCTTACCAACTTGAACCAACAAACTATAGCGCCAGATGTCTGGCTGGATTTAGCTTCACCTACAACAAAGGATTGGCTAGATGCATTAGATCATGCTCAACATACACAAGTTGTGAGTGATGGCTCTAAACTTTCCCCCCTTATTCTTATCGATAATAAACTTTATTTTCAACGAATGTGGCACGATGAAAAGCAAGTAGCACAGTATTTTAATTGTAATGAGTTGACTGAAAATTCAGGGAACAATGTTGATTTGAAGTTAATATTAGACCAACTTTTTACCGACCGCCAAACTTTTATTGATTGGCAAAAAGTTGCCGTTGCGGTGGCATTGACTCGTAAAGTTGCCATTATATCCGGCGGGCCGGGAACCGGTAAAACCACCACGGTAGCAAAAATTTTAGCCGGAATCGTCTTAACTCAACCGAATGCAAGAATTGTGACCGCTGCACCGACGGGTAAAGCTGCTTCAAGACTGACAGAATCACTTAGTCGTGCTATTTCGCAACTCTCCTTTGATCATTTAAACATTAAAGCTGAAGCAGTGACGCTACATCGATTACTTGGTGCGAAGGCAGATAATCGTGAATTTAGTTATAATAAAAATAATCCCTTGAATATTGATGTGTTAGTGGTAGATGAAGCATCAATGGTTGATTTAAATATGATGGCAAGAATTATCGATGCTTTGCCTAAAAACGCACGCTTGATATTATTAGGTGATAAAGATCAGCTCTCCTCAGTTGAAGCCGGCGCAGTATTTGGTGACTTATGTGAATTTATCTCAACCGGATATAGCCCCGCTCGTGCAGAACAATTAAGCCAACTAACGGGTTATGCTATTCCATCGAGTCAACAAGTGGCCATAATAACCGATAGTATTTGTTTATTACAAAAGAGCTATCGATTCAATGAATCATCCGGAATAGGATTACTGGCTAATGCGGTTAAAGAAGGGCAAGTAGCCACCGCTAAAAAGCTTTTAGCTGATAGATTATTTCATGATATTCATTACCACCTTTTAACTTCCCAGCACGCATATGAAGCAGTATTGCATGATTGTGTTGACCATTATAAAAGTTATTTAACTGCTATCAATCCTAGAGGCAATAATGATATTGCTGACATTTTAGAAAAATTTGCTCAGTACCGGTTACTTTGCGCGGTACGTGAAGGCATGTTTGGTGTTGAAGGATTAAACAAACAAATCGAATCACTGTTAGCCGAAAAAAGATTAATTCATTTGAAAAACAAAGAAGCTTGGTATGTTGGCCGACCAATTATGATCTTGCGTAATAGCTCATCGTTAGGCTTATATAATGGCGATATTGGCATTACGTTAATGGCAGAACATGATAATACTAAACTGCGAGTCTATTTTCCTTTTGCTGACGGATCGATTAAGGGATTTTCGCCTTTTCGACTACCGGAACATGAAACAGCTTATGCGATGACGATTCATAAATCTCAAGGTTCAGAGTTTGATAAGGTCAATATTATTTTACCTACCGATTATTCACCACTGCTCAATCGTTCATTGCTTTATACAGCAATTACACGTGCTAAAAAATCTGTATCCATTTACGCTAATGAACAGATCTTATCACAAGCAATCAAAACACAAACCGTTAGACATAGCGGATTAGTTAATTTATTAGAAAATAAACAATCGTAATATTACGTTTTGAGGCTTGTAGCACAATCCAAACGGCGAACTAAAAACTACAAATATTGCGAGATATAAAAAAACAGGGCAATTTGCCCTGTGTAATTGATTAGTGAATAATCTTGGCTAAAAAGTCTTTAGCACGATCAGATTGAGGATTGGTAAAGAATTGCTCTTTAGAGGTATCTTCAATAATTTCACCGGCATCCATAAAAATGACACGATGCGCAACTTTTCGAGCAAAGCCCATTTCGTGGGTTACAACCATCATTGTCATGCCTTCATACGCAAGCTCAACCATAACATCAAGTACTTCGTTAACCATTTCTGGATCGAGCGCTGATGTTGGTTCATCAAATAACATAACGATTGGATCCATGCAAAGTGCGCGAGCTATAGCGACACGTTGTTGCTGACCGCCCGATAGCTGTGCAGGGTATTTATCTGCGTGGGCAAGTAAGCCGACTCGCTCAAGAAGGTTTAACGCTTTATCACGAGCTTCATCTTCAGCTCTACCTAATACTTTGATTTGAGCAAGCGTAAGATTTTTTAAAATTGTTAAATGTGGAAACAGTTCAAAATGTTGGAATACCATACCCACTTTAGAACGTAATTTAGCTAAATTAGTGGATTTGCTCGTTACTTCTGTTCCATCAATAATGATTTTACCTTGTTGAACTGGCTCTAAACCATTTACCGTTTTTATTAGTGTGGATTTTCCAGAACCTGAAGGTCCACAAACAACAACAACTTCGCCTTTACCGACTTTGGTACTACAGTTTTTTAAAACTTGAAATTGTCCATACCATTTTGATACATTTTCTAAGGAGATCATCGACTTATCCCTTTCTTGAAATAATTAACTAAACGTGAAGCAGTAAAACAAATTATAAAGTAACTTGCCGCTGCAAATATAATCATTGAATATTTAACTGTACCACCTTGTACATTACCGATTTGCGTCACACTTGCGCCAAATAAGTCGATTAAACTCATGACATAAACAAGCGAAGTATCCTGGAACAAGATAATACCTTGAGTTAATAATAGTGGCACCATCGATCTAAATGCTTGCGGCAGAATAATTAAACGCATAGCCTGACCTTTTGTCATACCGAGTGCATAGGCGGCGTGATATTGGCCTTTTGTAACTGCATTGATACCAGCACGAATGATCTCTGAATAATATGCCGCTTCGAAAAGGGCAAAAGCGATCATCGCTGAGACAATTCGTACATCTGCATAAGGCGGCAGATTAAAGACGAATTTTATTACTTGTGGTAACGCTAAATAGAACCATAACAATACTAATAATAATGGAATGGAACGAAATAAATTAACATAACATTTTGCAAAAATATTAAGAAATTTATTATTTGATAGGCGCATTAATGCTAAGACTGTTCCCCAAATAATGCCGAAAATAACAGCAATCAAAGTAATTTTAGTCGTTAACCATAATCCGCTTAATAATAGATGATAATTATCGCTTACCAGTGAAGGTATATTGGCAATCCAAGTATATAACTGCATATTATCCTCCGTGACTCATGTTTGGCAAACGAGTATGTTTCTCAACAATTCGCATAATGGTAAGTACAGCATAGTTAATAAGCATAAAGGCAATTGTTACACCACACAATATTTCAACAATACTATTGGTCGATTCATTGATGCGATCAATTTGTCCAATCAAGTCAATTAACCCAATGGTTGATGCAACAGAGGAATTTTTAATAATATTGGTCATTTCCGAAGTTAATGGTGGAATAATACGCCTGTAAGCATTTGGTAATAATACGTACTGATAAGCTTGTCGGTTTGTTAAACCAAGCGCAATTGCGGCATATCTTTGTCCTTTTGGCAAAGTTTGAATACCGGTTCTGACCTGTTCAGCAATACGAGCAGAGGTAAATAAACCTAAAGCAATTGATGCTGTAATAAATGAACTGATATTTGGTGATAATCCCGAAATAAACCAAGTTTTTAAACTCCCGGTCAATAATTCAGGTAGTATCATGTACCATAAAAACATTTGAACAAGTAAGGGAATATTACGAAACAGCTGAATGTAGCCAGCGGCAAATTTATTTAAAAATTTGTTGTCCAATGTTCTGCATATACCGACAAAAGACCCTAACACAAATGCAATAATCCATGCGGTAACGGCTAATGAAACTGTGACAAAAATACCGTCCAACAACCAGTTTAGGTAAATTCCGTCACCATAAGGGGTGGGTTCAAAAAATAGTGTCCAATTAAAACTCATAATATATTTAATTCACTAAATTAGATTATGTACTAAATGCCAATTACATTTAGTACACAGGATTAGAAAGAATAAGAAAAGTATTAATCTAATGCTTTATCGTTAGGATTTGCAAAAAGCTCAACCATTTTAGGTGAAATTTCCAGATCCATATTTGCGCCTTTTGGCGGTACTGGTTGAGTAAACCATTTGTTATATGATTCCAGTGCTTTTCCTGATATTTGAGCATCAGCAATGGTTTTATCCATTAATTGTTTAAATTGAGTATCGCCTTTTCTTAACATACAGCCATAAGATTCATAAGATAACGGTTCGCCAACAATTTTCCATTCTGTTGGGTTAATTGCGCGAGAACGTTCACCAGCAAGCAAAGCATCATCCATTAAAAATGCTACTGCACGACCAGTTTCAAGAGCATTAAATGCATCACCATGATCTTTTGGCGTAATAATACGAATGCCTAAGCCTTCTTTACTATTGATTTGATTTAAACGAATTTCAGAAGTTGTACCTGCTGTGGTAACGACATTTTTACCTTTAAGATCTTCAATACTTTTAATGTCGCTATCAGCTTTCACTAAGAAACGTGTACCAACAATAAAGATGCTGTTCGAAAAATCAACCGTTTTTTGGCGTTCAAGATTGTTAGTGGTCGAACCGCATTCAAAATCATAAGTGTAGTTATTAAGTAGTTGAATACGAGTCTTAGAAGTAACAGGTAAATATTTTACTTTTAGATCTGGTAAATTTAACTCTTTTTTAACTGCTTCTACAATCAGATTCGAATAATCTTGTGAATAGCCAATGACCTCTTGTTTTTCACCATAGTAGGAAAATGGAATAGAAGATTCACGATGACCAACAACAATCACACCACTATCTTTAATTTTGGCTAAAGTACCAGTTAGTTCTTCTGCAACCGCTGATCCGCTAATTAGACCTAACATTGCAAATGATAATACTAATTTGGTTAATTTTGTCTTCTTGTTCATACTCATCTCCTACTGTTTAATTTGTATCATATTAAATTTATTTAATATTTTTACAAAGGGCGTATATTATAACTTATTTTTTAGCATAAAAGTACTTTTTACTATTTATTTGTAGATAATTGGAGCTAGATACAACGTCAGATTCTGGCATTTTAACAATAGATTTTTACCCAATTTCTTTAGAAACCAATTACATATAAGCAATAATTGTGCCAGTCTTACTAATTATGACGTTTTTTTATAAAAAGTGAGATAAGCATTAAAGATATGATTAAAAAATAGAGCTTATTTCCCCATTTGGCATAAGGAGTTAGACCAGTGGTGGGTGAAATCGTGTCGATTAATACATCAGTTTTAAATTGAGGTAATTGTTTAATGATATTACCTTTATGGTCTATTATCGCTGTAATACCATTATTGGTACTGCGAATTAACGGTCTACCAAACTCTAATGCTCTAGCTTGCGCCATTTGCAAATGCTGCTTAGGCCCAATGCTGTCACCAAACCACGCATCGTTGGAAACGGTTAATAAAAAATCAGTATCAGCCGTGAAATTCTGCCACATTAAATCAGATAAGATGATTTCATAACAGATAGCAGTGGTAAATTTAAATCCTTTCATGGTCAGTGGCGGTTGGTTTACTCCCCCCGGTTGCATCGAGGACATAGGAATATCGAGCATATTGGTCAAAGGTTGAAGTACGGATTCTAAAGGCGTGAATTCACCAAATGGTACTAAATGGTGTTTTTGATAGCGATTAGTTGTTGGATATTGATAAGGTTTTGGTTCTCCTAACACGATCAAGCTATTATAAACTTCGCTAGTTGGGCTGTTTCCAAATTGACTAAAGCGGTAATCAATAATTCCTACAGCGACCTCTGAATCATTCGCTCTGGCTTGATTATCAATATATTGCAAATAGGGTTGCTGGTTGAGTTCATAATCGGTGATACTGGCTTCAGACCAAATAATAATTTTGTTTTTATCTAAGTTGTCTTCGGTCAGCTTAGCGTAGGTTAGTAATGTATTATTCAGTTGCTCAGATGACCAACGTATTGACTGAGCAATGTTTGCTTGCACTAAAACAAAATTGGCTGAACGCTGATTATCAATAGTTGTCCATTGAATATTTTTGAGTGAAATTGGTGCAATTAAGATCACTAACAGTGCAATAATTGCACCAAATGCGTGCCATTTTTGGACTGTTTTAATCAGCTTATGTAAGCTAAAAACTAATAATCCACATAAAATGGTGAAAATAAGATTAAGCCCGTCAATCCCCACAATTGGAAAAAAGTTCCGTAATGGGCTATCAAGTTGGCTGTAACCGAATTGTAGCCAAGCAAAACCAGTAAGAATATAACCACGTAAAAATTCGGTTATTTGCCAAACAATTGGCATTATCAGTACCAGTTGTTTAAACGTAAATGGTTTAGCCACTCTATCAGCTGAGCGAATAAGGAAAGCAAACAGCATTGGAAAGAGTGATAAATATAAAACTAAAAAACCTAAAATAATAACGGCAATAAAGGAGGGGAGTTCGCCATACTGTTTAATACTGAAATATATCCAGTGAATGCCAGCTGAGAAATATCCAATACCCCAGCAAAGTCCTAGAACTAAAGCTTGTTTTTTGGATTTGTTTGCTATTAACCATAACAGTCCGGCAAATGACACAAACGCCAAAGGCCAGATGTGAAAAGGCGCATAGCTAAAAACAGCAATGGCACCGAATACTAGACTGAATAAAATCTGTTTAAGCATGCTCCGGCATCTCTAAATTTGGCACGGTTGCGCCATCAGGTATGGTGACATGTAATTGAATTATTCGTCTTCTATCAACAATTGTGACCTTAAATTGATAGCCGTCAATTGTGATACTTTCACCACGTAAAGGTAAACGACCGAAATGTTGCATCACCAATCCACCAATTGTATCCATTTCATCATCACTAAATGAAGTGGCGAAAATTTCGTTGAAATCTTCAACTGGTGTAAGTGCGCGCACGGTGTAAACCGATTGGCTTAAGCGACGGATATCACGATCTTCAATTTCATCGTATTCATCTTCAATATCACCGACAATAAGCTCTAAAATATCTTCGATAGTGACAAGTCCCGATACCCCGCCAAATTCGTCAATCGCCATTGCCATATGGTAGCGCTGCATACGAAACTCTTTGAGCATATGATCGACACGCTTACTTTCCGGCACAACTACAGTTGGTCTTAAGATCTTTTTTAAATCAAAATCATTAACGCCTTGGCGTATATAGATAAGTAAGTCTTTGGCTAATAAAACACCTTCAATATGATCTCTATCTTCACTAATTACCGGATATCGGGAGTGACCATGTTCAGAAATAATATCTAAACATTCATCAAGTGTATAATTATCTTTAATTGTTACAATTTGAGAGCGGGGAATCATGATATCGCGAACTCGCTGTTCGGCTATATCCATTACACCTTCAATCATATCAAGGGTGTCAGGATCGATAAGCTCGTTTTCTTCTGCTTCACGAATCACTTCAATCAGTTCTTCTTTATCTTTTGGTTCTGAATGGAATAACTGACTTAACCATAAAGTAAACCCTTTTTTTGGGCTCCGGTGATTGTCATCACTCATTTGCTCTTTTCCTTTCTGTCTTGTTGTTTTAAAGATTCTATTTAGTTGATAGAAGTAATATTAAAAATTTTATTTAGTCAATTGGTTGATAAGGGTTATCAAATCCTAATTGATTCATAATATCAATTTCGATATTTTCCATTTCTTCAGCTTCTTCGTCAAGGATATGATCATAGCCTAATAAATGCAAACAGCCATGAACGATCATATGTGCCCAATGTGAAGATAATGATTTGTGTTGTTCTTTCGCTTCGGCTTCAACCACTTGTTTACAAATAACTAAATCGCCCAGCAAAGGTATATCAATTTCAATCGGTGACTCGAAAGGGAAAGACAGCACATTAGTTGGTTTGTCTTTATGACGATAAGTATTGTTTAATTGCTGACTTTCTTGCTCATCAACGATACGAATGGTAATTTCAGCATTTTCCATAAATTGTGGCAAAATGACTTCCAACCACTGCATAATCTGCTGCTCGGTGGGTAAATTTTCATTATGCTCGGTGGCAATTTGCAAATCTAAAATAACTGCGCTCATTTTATTGCTCTTATTCCCGATGATAAGGATGATTAGTGGTTAAACTCCATGCTCGATACAAGCTTTCAGCAACAATCACCCGCACCAAAGGATGTGGTAAAGTAAGTGGTGAGAGTGACCAACTTTGTTCAGCTGCAGCTTTACATGCAGGTGATAGACCTTCAGGGCCACCAATTAATAAACTAACATCTCGACCGTCTGTTTTCCAGCGCTCCAACTGCTCAGCTAAATTGTGGGTGGTATAAGGTTTACCCGGAATGTCCAAAGTCACAATACGGTTACTTTTGCCGCATGCGCTTAACATAAGCTCGCCTTCTTTGTCTAATATACGGGCGATATCAGCATTTTTAGTACGTTTGCCGGCTGGTATTTCAATAAGCTCTAATGGCATATCTTTAGGAAATCGAGAACGATAATCATCAAAGGCGGTAATGACCCAACTCGGCATTTTATTGCCAACAGCAATAAGCTGTATTTTCACGCCATTAACTCCAAAGTTTTTCGAGTTCGTAAAGTTGGCGGCTCTGTTCTTGCATGATATGTACAATAACTGAGTCCATATCAACCACGACCCAATCGGCATCGTTTTGGCCTTCACTACCTAATACAAGGTGCCCGTGTTTCTTCGCTTCGTCAAGTAAATGACCGGCGATTGATGCTACATGACGATTAGATGTGCCAGTACAAATAATCATATAATCAGTAATACTTGATTTACCACGTACATCAAGAGTTACGATATCTTGACCTTTTAGATCATCAATTTTATCTATAATAAAATCTTGTAACGATTGTTGCAAAATAAACTCTCTATTCGAATAAATAAAGCGCTAGTATAGCATATTTTTAAAAATAGCGAGCAGATCAGCCTAAGCAATCATTTTTTGACAAGAAGTTTCAGATTTACTATACGTTAAAGTATAAAACCGCTGTTTTGCATTTTATTCCATTAGAGCGAAATGACTCGATCAAATAACGGATTATCAGTCAAACGATGCGTGACCATTAGCAATGTTTTATCATGGCAAACCTGTTTAATTAATTGAATAATTTGTTGTTCAGTGTGCTGATCCAAACTTTCTGTCGGTTCATCCATTAATATTAATGGTGAATTATGCAGTAGTGCTCTGGCAATACCGATGCGGCGAATTTCGCCCCCCGATAGCGAGCGCCCACCCTGTCCAAGGGGTAAATCTAAACCATGCTCAGTAGTAAGAAGCTTATCGAGCTCAACTTGCTGTAAGACTTCTATTAACTGCTGATCAGAAGCTGAGCTGTTACCAATTAATAAATTTTGACGTAAACTATCGCTAAAAATCGTGATAATTTGCGGAACAACTGCAATGGCCTGTCTAAGCGTTGGCTCATCGAGCTCATCAATTGCGACATCGTTGATGTAGATCTGCCCGGCATCGGGTTGCCAACTGCGGGTAACTAAATTTAACAAAGTCGATTTTCCGCAGCCTGTTTTGCCTATTAAGCCAACATGTTCACCGGCATTGACGGTTAATGAAAAATTGCTCAATACGGCAAATGGTTGATTAGGGTAACTGAAACTGATGTTATCAAATTGCACTTTAGCAGTGCTTAAATCCAGTGATTGCCCATGCGGGATAAATTCAATTTCCGGTTTTTGGTTAAATATTGCTGTTGTACGTTTCGCAGAAGTTAATACTTGCCCTAAGAAAATAAAGGCAGTTGGGATTGGAGCTAAAATTTCCGAGCTGGCAAGGCAGACAAACACAAATAGCGCAACTATAGGTGATAGGGTATATTGAGTAATTAACCACAGTACGAGCAGTGTTAAAATTCCGGTAATAAGTAGGACTAATGCGCTTGATAATGCCATTAATGCTGACTGTTTTTGCTGGTTATTTAGCCAGCTTGATTCTAATTGATCTAATTTAGTCCGGTATCGAGGCTGAGCGTTAAATAGTGTCAACTCAGCTTGTCCTTGTAAATAATTGATCAGCAATAAGCGATATTCACTTTGTTGCTTAGCAAGTGTTTCACCTAATTGCTTACCTGCATAATAAAAAACCACCGGCACGACCAGTAAAGTAAGTGTCAGCACAATGGTAATAATTAATGCAACAGGTAGATTAATCTGACTAAGTGCAATAAACATCACGCCAATAGTGATTAGAGCAGTGATAATCGGTGAGAAAAGTTTTAAATATAAGTGATCAAGCGCATCGATATCGACAATAAAGCGATTGAGTAAATCGGCACGTTGGTACTGAGATAATTGGTTTGCACTAAGAGGTAAAATCTTTTGAAAAGCTAGCGTTCTTAAATAGGACAAAATTTGAAAAGTCGTATTATGATCAACTAACCGCTCCATATAACGTGAAGCTGTACGAGTGATTGCAGCGCCACGTACCCCAGCAGCCGGTAGCATATAGTTAAAAGTATAGAGTCCAGCGACCCCAACAAAAGCCGTAGAGGCTAAAAACCAGCCAGATAACGAAAGTAAAAATACGCTGGCAAAAAGGGTAA
The DNA here is from genome assembly GCF_026536565.1 of Gilliamella sp. B2923. Lineage (NCBI taxonomy): Bacteria > Pseudomonadati > Pseudomonadota > Gammaproteobacteria > Orbales > Orbaceae > Gilliamella > Gilliamella sp. B2923. Next base: position 31,879 of record NZ_JAFNNZ010000011.1, read on the forward strand.
GTATCGACAACGACAAACCGAGTAAAATTTGCCAAAAATAGTGTTTATAAAGTGCAATATAGGGGCGTAATGTTGCTATCATAAACTCTCCTTGATATGACAATGTAAAAGCCCTTTAGAAAGTTGCCAAATTGAATCATACGAATGCAAATCCTCATTTTGGTGAGTAATTGTTATACTGTTTGTTGCAATATTATGATGTTCTAAATTTTGCACCGTTTGTTTATCTAAACTGGCGGTCGGCTCATCAAGAATAAGTAATTGACATGGTTTTAGCATCGCTCTTGCCAGTGCGATACGTTGTGCTTGCCCTACCGATAAACGAATGGCATCTTCGCCCACTTGAGTATCTAATCCATTGGGTAATTTAGCGATAACTTCCGCTAATTGAGCTTGTGAAATGACAGATGCCAGCTGCTGATCGGTGGCATTTGGATTACCAAGTAAAATATTTTCACGTATTGAGCCGTTAATTAAATAAGGATTTTGACCAATCCAACTTATCTGCTTTTGCCAACTTGACAATGTTAACTGATTAAACTCAATTCCATTAATTTTTAATGAGCCTTGATAGGGTAAAAATCCTAATAACACCTGCATCAACGACGTTTTACCTTCACCGCTGGTACCGATTAAAGCCAATTTAAACGGCGCTTTAAGCGTAAAAGATAATGGACCAACAATCGGCTTATTCTCACTTGATAACACAATTAAGTTATCTGCTTCAATGGTTTGTAGCGAATCATTAAAATCAATTGTTGCTGTAGCATTATCAAATTGCTGTTTAGTTGATTTTTGCGTTAAAAAAGTTTCAATATTGTCTGCTGCGGCAATCGCCTCAGCTTTTGCGTGATAATAGGTACCAAGATCGCGTAATGGTTGAAAAAACTCAGGTGCTAAAATTAAGGCAAAAAAACCGGCAAAGAGGGTTACGCTGCCACTATATGAGCCAAAATCGAACTCGCCTAAATAGGAAAAACCAAAATAAACTGCCACAACAGCTATTGAGATAGAGGCAAAAAACTCTAGAACGGCTGAAGATAAGAATGCCATTTTAAGCACTTGCATGGTTTTAACTCGAAAATCTTCTGACGCTTTTTTAATTTCGTTCGCCTGTTTTTCACCTTGATTGAATAATCGGATAGTGCTTAAACCTTTTAACCGGTCTAAAAAATGTCCGCTTAAATAGGCTAATGCTTTGAAGTGCCGGCGATTAATATCGGCAGCGCCCATACCAACCAAAATCATAAAGATTGGGATAAGTGGGGCAGTGCAAAATAAAATAGCCGCAGCAGCCCAATTAAAAGGTAAAATTGCGATACAAATTATGATAGGCGCCATACTGGCTAATCGCATTTGTGGTAAATAACGCGCAAAGAAATCTTGCAGATTATCAACTTGTTCAATAACTAAAGTACTTAAGGCACCAGTGGTACTTTGATTTAAATAAGCTGGACCCAGTGCTTCAAATTGATTAATTAAATCCTGCCGAATTTGATTACGCACTTTTCTGCCCAAAGCAAAATTAATTTTTTCCCGAAAATAGATCAATATTGCTCGCGCTAATAGGATGACAATTAATAGCAAGAAGTAGATTAAAACTTCTGAGAAATTGACTTGTTCAATGATTATTTTTTGTAAAATAGTGGCAAGCAATGCAGCTTGAGCAATCATGAAAAGAGTCAAGATAAAGCCGGTTAAAATCGAGGCACGCAGATTTGATTGGTATTTTTTTGCGTGTTGTTTCAACCAGCCAAGTAAGTAAGTTTGACGTTTTTTATCTAATGACATGGACTGTTTTATTTACTTAATATTATCCAAATAAAGTTCAGCATCTAAGGCGGCCATGCAGCCTGTTCCTGCCGAAGTAATCGCTTGACGATAGATATTATCCATTACATCGCCAGCGGCAAAAATTCCTTCTATACTTGTTTGGGTTGCATTACCATGTGTGCCCGACTTAACTTTAATGTAGCCATCTTTCAATTCAAGTTGACCTTCGAAAATATCGGTATTGGGTTTATGCCCAATTGCAATAAATAGACCTAATACCGCTAACTCTTCGGTTAAGTTAGGATCTTGCGTGCTTCGCAGTCTTACACCCGTTACGCCCATATTATCACCAAGTACTTCATCAACAATTTGATGAGTATGTAAAATAACTTTGCCTTCTTTGACCTTTTCAGCCAATCGATCCATTAGGATTTTTTCAGCTCTAAAGCTACCACGGCGGTGAATTAAATGGACTTCGCTGGCGATATTTGCCAAATATAGTGTTTCTTCAACGGCTGTATTACCACCACCAACAACAGCGACTTTTTGATTTCGATAAAAAAATCCGTCACAAGTTGCACAGGCTGAAACGCCTTTACTTTTAAACGCTTCTTCTGAGGGTAAGCCAAGGTATTGTGCTGATGCACCAGTTGCAATAATAAGTGCATCGCAACTGTATTGGGTTTCACTGCCGAAAAGTTTGAAAGGTTTGCGACTAAAATCAACCCGATCTATATGGTCTAAAATAATTTCAGTATTAAATCTTTCTGCATGCTCTTTCATTTTTACCATTAATTCCGGGCCGGTTAATTCAGGAGCGCCTGCTGGCCAGTTTTCGATTTCTGTCGTGGTGGTAAGTTGACCGCCTTGTTGCGTACCGGTTATGAGTACTGGCGATAAATTAGCGCGTGCGGCATAGACAGCAGCTGTATAACCGGCAGGGCCAGAACCAAGTATTAATAAACGTGCATGTTTAGTTTTCATTATGTTAATTCCTTCCTTTCAAACATTCCGGCATTATTAAGCAAAATTGAAACGATTAGTGGTTGATAAGTCTAACATTATCAAGCTCTTTCGTGCAAAAAAAATGATTATTGCAGCAATAGGCTAGGGCAATAGTAATTGATTAACAACATAAATTTGATTTATTTTTTAGATTTAAGATTCATCTCTACTTTTCCAAACATAAAGTTTTACTAACCCGTCTATTTGGCTCTTCGGCTGTAATTAAAGGAAGTGATATAGGCTTAAAAACAAAAGTCATATTTACAATCCAAAACAACTTATGCCAGAGCCATTATTGTTTTGACATTATTAACCATTTTCGCCAGAAAATTGAAATATTATGTTGAGCTATAGATTTTTAGCGTATGTATGAATTGGTCATTAATAACTTAAAATTGAAATCGGTTATTGGACATTGATGAGTCTTTCCGAGTCGCCTTGCGACGACCGGGAAAGTCACCTATCAATTATTCAGATAAGTGGGTTGTGATTTCAGAAAGAGACCAACGCACGTGCTCGGTTGGCTCATTGATACGATAACCAAAAGCCAAACAAAGCCCAATACCAAAGGTTTCAGCGCTAAATTTAGGCATATATTTTTCTAATATTTGAACAATACCGTCATATTGGAATCCACCGATTGTGCAAGAATCGATTTCTCGATAGGCCGCTGCTGTTAACATATTAGCGCAAGCGATATAATCTTGCATTTCACAAGCATGATCAATCGTTAAGCCATTGGCTAATCCATGATTATAAAAATTTATAATTGATTGGCAGGTGTTATCAATCGCTGTTTGATCATCACTATCGGGTAGTGTGCGTGCAACTGTTCGGCGAAAGTACTCGCTTTGTAGCGTGAAATTATTTGCTTTACGATAAAGCACGATAACAAAATGTGAGCAACTTGTGACTTGCTCCTGATTATAACACACCGTGCGCAACTCTTTTTTTATTTTGTCATTGTCGATAATAACAAAGTGCCAAGGCTCAAGCCCAAATGCTGAAGGAGATTGTCGCCCGGCTTCTAAGATATATTCAATGTCTTCACGGCTTATTTTTTTAGTCGTATCAAACTTTTTACATGCGTGTCTAAAATTAAATGCTTGAGTTAATTTGTCCATTATTATTCTCCTGAGATTTTGTATTCCATGGGGCAACTTTAAATAATAATAACATACCGGGTATAGCTAAAATTGCACATAAAATAAAAAATGTCGTCCATCCTAAATAGGCGACCATAAATCCGGTGGTTGAGTTAATTAATGTTCTGGGGACTGATGCAATACTGGAAAATAAAGCATATTGGGTTGCTGTATAAAGAGGATTTGTCGTTTTGGCGATAAATGCAACAAATGCTGCTGAGCCTAAACCTACTCCTAATGCCTCAAACCCTATAACTAAAGCTAATGAAATTTTTTGTTCTAAATTTATGACTGTATATGGCCCTTCAATAGATAGCCAAATAAAACCAAAAATAGAAACAACTTGAACTACGCCAAAACACCAGAGCGCACGGTTAATGCCAATTTTAATCATCAGTATACCACCGATTAAGGCGCCAAATACACTTGGCCATAACGATGAATTTTTGGCAATCAAGCCTAGGTCTAAACGGCTAAAGCCCATTTTTAAATAAAAAGGTGTTGCCAACGAAGTAGCCATACTATCCCCTAATTTATAGAGAAAAATGAAGGCTAAAATTAACATGGCCGATTTTAAACCATTACGGGTAATAAATTCGCTAAATGGTTTGGTAATAATATCTTCAATACTTTGATTTTTCGGTGCTTGATTAGGGGGCTCTTTAACCATTAAAGTCATGATAATAGCCGGAAGCATAAAAAGTGCAGTGATAATAAATACACTATTCCATGGCAAATAATTGGATAATATCAGCGATAATGTACCCGGTACTAAGCCTGCAATACGATAAGCATTGGTATGGATACTATTGCCAAGACCCAATTCATTATCCAGCAATAACTCTCGCCTAAATGCATCAAGTGCGATATCTTGTGTCGCTGAAAAAAGGGCTATAATAAAACTGATAAGAGCGATTAACCAGATATTTAATGAGGGCGATAAAAAACCTAATATCGCAATAAAGGCTAGTAATGTCATCTGGGACGCTAACATCCAACCTCGTCGCCGACCTAAGCCAAAAAGTGAGATTCTGTCCATAAATGGAGCCCAAACAAACTTAAAGATATAAGGAATTTGGGTCAATGAAAAAACGCCGATTGTTTGTATATTAATCCCTTCACTTTCCAGCCATGCCGGTAAGAGTTGTAATAATATATAAAAAGGAAGCCCTGAAGCAAAACCAGTAAAAATACAGATCAGCATTTTAGTGGTAAAAACAGTTTTTAAAATGGAATGTTGCGTATCATTCATTATTTAACTTTATTGGTTAGTTTTTAGCAAAGTGCTATGATAACACAGTAATAAAAAAAATAATTGCTAAAGCCGGCATAAAGCGTTATTACTGTAAAGAATCAATTAAAAACTAGTTTTGCCAATCTGTAACCAATTTTTCAATACCTATTCAAATTTTATGTTTGTCAAGAAGTTTCAGAAAATGTATACGTTTCAGTATAAAAATGGAAAATCAAACTAGTCAACATTAACCGTTACGCTATAAGAGAGGCAGTAAAATGAAACAAACAATAAGAGTTGCTGTATTTAGCAGTAAACATTACGACAAAGAATACTTAGAAATTGCGAATAAAAAATTTAAATTCGATCTTGAGTTTTATGAGCACAAATTAAGTCATAAAACAGCAGTGACTGCGCAAGATTACGATGCGGTGTGTGTGTTTGTAAATGATGAAGTAAATAAACAAGTATTACAAAAATTAGCCCATTATGGCGTTAAAATTTTAGCATTACGTTGTGCGGGTTTTGATAATGTTGATTTAGCTGAAGCCAAAAAATTGGGCATTACCGTTGTTCGCGTGCCAGCTTATTCACCAGAAGCTGTTGCTGAACATGCGGTTGCTTTAATGATGACCCTGAACCGTCGTACACACAAAGCTTATCAACGTACTCGTGATGCTAACTTCTCATTAGACGGGTTAACCGGATTTAATATGCATAATCGCACTGCCGGCGTAATTGGCACCGGTAAAATTGGTTTAGCGGTCATTCGGATTTTAAAAGGTTTCGGCATGCACATATTAGCGCACGACCCCTATCCTAATGATGCAGCAGTTCAACTCGGTGCAAAGTATGTCGAATTAGATGAATTATATGCAAATTCTGATGTGATTACCTTACATTGCCCGATGTCACCAGAAAATTATCATTTATTAAATAAAGAATCTTTCAACAAAATGAAAAATGGCGTGATGATTATCAACACCAGCCGTGGTGGTTTACTTGATTCAACTGCGGCAATTGATGCTTTAAAACAGACCAAAATCGGTGCGCTAGGTATGGATGTTTACGAAAATGAGCGAGACCTCTTTTTTGAAGATAAATCCAATGATGTCATTTTAGATGATGTATTCCGCCGTTTATCAGCCTGTCATAATGTTATTTTTACTGGTCATCAAGCTTTCTTAACTCAAGAAGCCTTATTGAATATTTCAGAGACAACGTTAACCAATATTGAACAAGTATCGGAAGGAAAATCTTGTCCGAATATTGTTGAATAACAAGTAATAATTTATGATATTGTCGATTTCTTCATTAATTTAATTTTGGATAATTTATGCAACGTCTCATTATTAGTGTAGTTATGATTTTATCGCTTGCTGCTTGTAGTAGCCAGAAAACACAAACGTCACCAATGGTTGCGCACCGCGGGCATTCAAATGTCTCCGGTGGTGTCTATTTAGAAAAAGATCATAATCGGCCTGAACCGAAAAACGCTCAATTAGCGACAGATAAAGAAAAATTTATCGATAAAATGGTGAAAAAACATGGTTTCGATCGCCAACAATTACGTGATGTGCTGGCGCAAGCCAATAAGCTTGATTGGGTGATTAATTTAATGGATAAACAAGCACCAAAATCGGGGCCAGTAACGGGACCAAATGGTGCATGGATTCGTTACCAAAATAAATTTATTACCCCAAGTAATCTACCTAAAGGTGTAGATTTTTGGAATAAATACAATAAAGAGTTGCAACAAGCATATAAACAATATGGTGTACCGCCAGAAATTATTGTTGGTATTATCGGTGTTGAAACCGGTTGGGGTAGAGTAATGGGTAAAACGAGAATCATCGACGCCTTATCTACATTGGCATTTTACTACCCAAGACGTGCTCAATACTTTTCTAACGAACTGGAAGATTATCTAATTATGTGTCGGGATGAAGGAGTGGATCCTTTCGATTTAAGTGGCTCATTTGCTGGTGCAATGGGGTATGGTCAGTTCATGCCGTCAGCATTTAGAAATCATGCGGTTGATTTCAATAACGACGGTCATATTGATTTATGGGATCCGGTAGATGCAATTGGAAGTGTTGCCAACTATTTTAAAGCACACGGCTGGCAAAAAGATAAAAAAGTGGCGGTAAAAGCTGATGGTCAAGCTCCTTCTTTAGAAACAGGCTTTAGTACTAAATATTCAGTAGAGAAACTCAATAAAGCAGGGCTGAAAGCGCAAAGTTCAATCGATGGGCATAAAGAAGTGAGCTTATTAAGCCTTGATATGGGTGATCGTTATCAATATTGGTATGGTTTACCGAATTTTTATGTGATAACCCGTTATAATCACAGCACGCATTATGCAATGGCAGTATGGCATTTAGGTTTAGCTGTTAAAGATGCTAGATAGCAATTGCTAGTAAGCACTATTGAACTTAAAAAGGTCGCATTGCGACCTTTTTTGCTTTAAATTCGTTTCGTTTTATCAAACAATTATGCTTTTTTAAGATAACAATAATTTAACTGCAATTAACAGCAAAAATACCCCAAAAAACTTAATTAGCTTATCGATTGATAATTTTTCCCCAAGTTGCACCCCCACTTTGGCCATGGGTATACTTGCCAACATAATAGCAATAACAGCCGGCAAATAGACAAAACCAAGACTGTAAGGCGGTAAATCAGCAATATTCCAGCCCGCAATGATATAGCCAATTGTCCCGCCAATTGCTACAGGTAGTGTAAAGGCTGCTGAGGTGCCGATTGCTTTACGCATATTAACGCCACATTTTTTCAAAAAGGGCACAACTAAAATTCCACCACCAATGCCGACCAGCGCAGCAAAAATACCGATAAGCGCACCAACAATAACATAAATATGATTACCCAATAAAGCCACTTCATTAGTCTGATTGTTAGCAACATTGCGAGTTTTAAAAATAAATTTTAAACCTATATAAGTTAGAAAAATAACAAATATCATTCTTAGCCACATTCCGGGAATGTAAGGCGTCAAATATGAACCGCCAATCGTTCCGATAATGCAACCTAACACCATTTTCTTTAAAATTGACCATTCAATATTATGATTTTTATTATGCAACCAACTGGAAGACAAACTCGTGCCGATAATTGTCGCTAACGATGATGCCACAGCGATATGGCTCGTCCAATGCCCACCAATATCGAAATAATCAAGGGAGAAAATAAGAGCCGGAACAATTAATGCGCCTCCACCAATACCAAGCATACCCGCTAATAGCCCGGCTACTGCGCCGATAAAAATTAAGATCAAAAATTCAAGAATCATAATAAAGCCTTTGAATAATGCCTATTAATTGCTGTTTAAGTTTTTAATCATTATGAAAAACAATAGATAAAACAACTGAGTATTTATTGTGAGCATTGAATGAATTATCCTATATTAATTGCATTTATTACTTTTTTTCAATTAATACTTTTATAAATATAACAGCAGTAAGCTAACTTAATGGCAACATCATCAGTAAATCAGTGACATAATTAATAAAATAAATTATGTTAGTACTTAAACTTTAACCATTAACTTGATATAGAAGGAATAAAAAAGTGAAAGATCGTTTGAAATGGATTGATGACTTTGGTTTTATTGGTGAAACAGCAAGTGGTCATGCTTTAGTCATGGATGGTGGCATTGAGCATGGTGGACGAAATCGAGGCGCACGCCCCATGGAGCTACTTCTACATGGCGCTGCTGGCTGTATGTCTTATGATATTCTCGCTATTTTGAAAACTGCCAAACAAGATGTTTCTGATTTTTGGATTGATATCGAAAAAGTACAAGCACAGACTCATCCTAAAGTTTATACTGAAATTCGTTTTCATATTGTTATAAGCGGAAAAAATATTACAAACGAGTCTGTTGAAAAAGCTTTAAAGCTTGCCTCAGAAAAATATTGTAGTGCATCAATTATGCTGGGAAAAACAGCAAAAATGGTTTATAGCTATGAAATTAGAGCGTCATGTTAAGAACCATGCTTAAATCAAATGGTTATATATTTATAACAAGTTGATATTAGTCATTATTTTAATAATCATTTAACATTTTGATCACTTCAATTGATCTATATATGGAAATGATTATGCAACAGTTAAATAAAACCATGCGATTTAGAGATCTGGTGATCTTGGGATTGCTCTTTATTGGACCTGCTGCGCCAGTTGGTTTGTATGGTATTTTAGATGCGTCGACAGATGGTGCTGTTGTCTTAGTATACATAGTGGCAACACTTGTTATGGCATTAACGGCATGTTCATATGCGAGAATGGTTAAGGCATTACCTCATGCTGGTGCTGTTTATGCCTATTGCTCAGCCGGCATTCATCCTAATGCGGGATTTTTGGTTGGCTGGTTGTTGTTACTCGATTACATGTTTATTCCTGCGGTAGCTTATCTCTTTAGCGGTATCTCGCTCAATGCGCTAATTCCTGAAATTCCTGTATGGATCTGGACTTTTTTGGCTGTGGTTGTCACCACTTGTTTAAACCTTATTGGTTTTAAAAAATCGGCAAAAATCACCTTAATTATATTAATACTTGAAATCACGGTACTGGCTTGTGTGCTCATTGCCGGTATCTGGATACTGGCAACCACGGGAATTAAACGAGATTGGCTACAACCATTAATTGGCGGCGACCTATTTACTTGGAGAAACCTATTTTCTGGTGTTTCAGTGGCAGTTTTATCTTTCTTAGGCTTTGATGCGATTGCTGCTTTTGCCGAAGAGAACAGTGGTAAACCGAGTTTAGTAAGTAAAGCGATTATCTGCTGTCTAATTTTAGCCGGTGGCTTGTTTGTCTTACAAATTTATATCGGCGCGCTACTCAGCCCTTATACGCCGGAATATTTAAATAATCATCCAGAATTACAAGGAAAGGCATACTACACTATCGTCAACGATGAGATTAGTATTTACCTTGGCTGGGCTTTAGGGTTAATGAAAGCAATTGGCGCTTCTTTCGCTGCTATGGTTGGGCAAGCTGCTGCTAGTCGTTTATTATTTAGTATGGGCAGAGATAAACGCTTACCTTCAATATTATCTAAAGTAGGAAAGAAAACGGGCGTGCCAACAATCGCTATTGTTTTTGCTGCCACTTTTAATTTATGCATAGCTGCCATTGCAGCAAATAGTGTTCGAGGACTCCCTACGTTAGTTTCTTTTGTCGATATAGGGGCATTGACGGCATTTATCATGTTACATGTCTCAGTGATAGGCTATTTTAAATTCGTTAAAGGTCATAATGGTGTGGCTTCTTTGATTTTCGATATTATTTTACCTGTTATTGGTATTTTAGTTTTATTACCGGTACTACTAAATATTGATAACGATGCAAAAATCGTCGGCTTACTATGGCTTATTGTTGGTGGTGTCATGTTATTATTTAATCGTCATCAACGCTTCTTGACTGATTGGAAAAAGTAACGCATTTTGATCATTGAAATTGTCGTTGAGTCACCTTTTTAAGCTGGTAATAATATGCTAATATTTTTCAATTTATTTAGGGTGTTATAAAAACATGATTTCAGAGATAATGCGAGGCGCATTAATTTCAGCTAGCTTGATTATCGCAATTGGTGCGCAAAATTTATTTGTACTAAAACAAGGTTTATTAAAAAATCATATCTTTTTTGTGTCAGCAATCTGCTTTATTTGTGATTTTACCTTAATGTCAATTGGGATTTTAGGTGTGGGCTCATTTATCAGTGCCAATCCATTAATCACCAATATACTTGCTATATTAGGCGCAATATTTTTAATCTGGTACGGATATAATGCTTTTAAAAGTGCCTTAAAAGGGACAAGCAGCATGCAAGTTGAATCGCAAGATAATAAAAATAATAGCCTAATGAAAGTTGTGCTTGCGACATTAGCTGTGACGTTACTAAACCCACATGTCTATTTAGATACGGTTGTTATTGTTGGTGGCATTGCCGGCACATTAAGTAGCGAACAAAAAATGGCATTTTTGATTGGTGCGGTTTGTGTTTCGTTTCTTTGGTTTTTTGGAATTGGTTATGGTGCCAGACTTTTAACCCCATTATTTAAACAAAAAAGAATGTGGGTGATATTAGATTGTATCGTTGGTTTAGTAATGTTTTATATTGCTTATCGATTAATCATGTATGTCTTTTTAGGAAGTTAACGCATACTTAAATATTTACTGTGGTAGATGATGATTATCCAGCCATAGTAATCCTGTTTTTACAAGCTATTCTCTCTTGCCTTCCTGTTTTACCTTAATCGCTTTTTGTTGCTAGAATTTTTTATCTCATCACTTTATGTTATATGAGACGTAAAGGTATCGTAGTATTTGTTTAAGGCAATGTTTTTCAAGTTGGTTGCAAAAATAAGGAGAAGAAAATGGTGGGTCGTGAGCGATTCGAACGCTCGACAAACGGATTAAAAGTCCGCTGCTCTACCGACTGAGCTAACAACCCATATAGAAAAAGTAAACAAAAGTGGTGGGTGATACCGGGTTCGAACCAGTGACCCCCTCCTTGTAAGGGAGGTGCTCTCCCAACTGAGCTAATCACCCCATGTTTTATTTCTAAAACGTCACGGTAAAGATTGGTGGGTGATACCGGGTTCGAACCAGTGACCCCCTCCTTGTAAGGGAGGTGCTCTCCCAACTGAGCTAATCACCCTTACCGTGTGGATGTGCATTATAAGGCACGTCTTATTTCAGTCAACCTTTTTTTTTATATTTCTACGAAATTAGCCCCGTTCGGTGTAATTTTAAACATTTTTTGGATGTTAGTTCCCAAAAATGCCTTTTTTAAGCTTTTATTTTGCTAAATAGCATTAGCATTAAAAAAATATCATTAGCTCAAAAAAAGACAGTCGATCATGATTTTTAATAAAAGCCGTATTGTTATCAATATTGAACCTAACATTTTGCGTTATAAATTTGTTAAGCCTAAAACTCATTTAAACGTAAGCGATCATCAAGGGCAGGGGGAGTATTATTACCAATCGCTAGATGAGATTGAACAATTTGTCGCAAAATTACAAAACCAATACCCTAAACAGAGTAAATATGCACTAAATCTTAGTGAAAGCTATGTACAGTCACAAACATTGACACTACCCGATGTTAAACTCAGCTCAAATGAACTGGCTTTATATATTGAAGCTTCAATGTATAAGTTGTTTGGGCGCTCAGCAAAAGAGCTCTTTTTTGATTATGTTTATTTTAGGCGCCCCAAAAATAGCGTTCAAGTAACAGTCTGTGAACGTAGTGATGTTAATTATTGGATTGATTTGTTCGACAAAAATGAATTGAATCTGGTTTTTATCGGCTATGTTAATGACAATATTCGCTTCAATTTTTTACCATGGCGTCAAACTAAGTTAAGCCGGCACAAATTCCAGCTAACCATGATGACGGTTTGCCTCATTGGCGTGCTTATCTGTCAATTTATCTATTGGTGGATAAACGCGCAAACTCAACTGAATGATTACGAAGCTAAGCTGTCAAAGCAGCAACTTGTCAAGCAACAGTATTTGGCAGAATTGTCAACTTACATACCCAATCCTTCACCAAGTCAACGGCAAATTAAACAGTCGTTATTGACACTTTCCGAAAAGCTACCTGACATGGTTTGGTTGAATTCATATCAATATGTCCCTCAAAATGTTGCCATAACAGGGCATAGCTTAAGTTATATTGAAATTATCCATTTTAATCAGGTGTTATTGCAGTTAGAAAATATAAGTAAAAGCCAAATAATAACTTTAACCAATCATGAAGATATGCTTTCATTTGAAATGGATATTAAACTAAATGATGAGTGATTTTTTAAGTCGACCTATCTGGCAGCAGTATTTAATCATCATTATGTTGTCAGTAACAGTGGTGTTAATAGGATATTTTTTATTTATTCAAGACATTAAGCAACAGATTGAACAACAAGCCAATTTATACCACGAAAAGAAAGCCGAAATAGAATTATTAGAATCGAAATTACGGCGTTATCAAGCCAGCAAAGAGAGTTTATTAAGTTTTATTTCAGAAAATGAATTAGCACTCGCTTTCGAGTCTAACCGATTAAAATTAATTTCCTTTAAACGTTATCAAGCTGAATCGACGGTTAACTGGGACATACAATTACATGGTCAATTTGCTGACTTTATCAGCTTAATTTCATCATTTGATGATAATTACTTCTATTTAGATTTTCAGAATCTGAAAATTACCAATCAAGAAACTTATTTACAAATAACATTTACTTTATCATTTAAAGAGGAATTAGAGTGAAGAATAACGCATTTAAAATAGTATTGTTTCTATTTATAAATAGCTATGCAACCTTAGTCATTGCAGTTTTACGTGATCCCTTTCATCAATCCGATCGATTAACCTGTCAAGCGCAAACTCAAATGCTAATTAGTCAAATACAAGATTGGCAGTTTATTGGTATGGTCCAGCAATCAAATAATCAATATCGACAGATCTGGTTAACTAAAGACAACCAGTGGCTAGCTATAACTGACAATCTGATCCCCAATGAACTTTTTCCATGGTCAATTGAATCTTTGCAACATAATAAGATTTTTTGGCAAGCTCAGCTAGCTCATTATTGTCCCGATAAGGTGACATGGATCATGCCGATTCATAAATAATGTTTTATTTATCAGCTAAAAGGTTTATAGAAATGGTTAATTTCAGGTCAATATTGAAAAGTGTTATCTCAAAATTCTTTATGATTTCACTTTTTTTCTTATTTAGCATACCGCTTAGTTCAGCACAAACCGAGCTTCCCCTTGATGAGCAACAAAACAACTTCATTTCAATCAACTTTTATCAAACTGATGTTGCAATTATCTTGCAAGCTTTGGCTGACAATAAACAGTTGAATTTAGTGTTGGATGATGATGTATCAATTAAACAAACAATCAAACTACAAAATATTGATTGGCAAAGAGCGTTAGATATTGTTTTACATTCGGCTAAGTTACAAGCTCAAATAGAAGACAATATTTTATTTGTATCAAAAGCGGTTGACCCTCAGATTTTGTTAGAAAGAGAACAACAAGAGCTGAAAGAACAACAGTTAAAACAACCATTAGAGATAATGTCTATCGCCGTTAATCATGCGCAACCAATGACTTTAATTGAAGCAATAGAACAGCAAGAATTATTGTCACCACGAGGCAAAGCCGTTATTGATAAAAGAACAAATTCACTGATTATTACTGATATAACTGAACGTTTTGAAGGTATAAAAAAATTGGTAAAAGCGTTTGATAAACCCATTTCTCAAGTTCATATATCAGCGCATATTGTGACAATGAGTGAAGAGAGCATGAATGAATTAGGAATTAAATGGGGATATTCGGGTGGATCTTCGCTGGGTTTAAATAAGTTTGATGTCGGGATTGATGTAGCAAGTGCAACTTCTACCGTGGGATTTAATTTAGCTAAACTTTCAGGCGGTTTACTCAACTTAGAGCTATCTGCCTTAGAGGCTGAAAATCAGCTAGAAATTATTGCTAGCCCAAACTTACTCACAGCTAATCAAAATACAGCATCCATTAAACAAGGAACGGATATTCCTTATGAAGTATCAAGTGGTAGTAATGGGGCAACATCAATTGAATTTAAACAAGCGGTTTTAGGTTTAGAAGTAACACCGAAAATTATTGCCGATGATAAAATGATTTTAGATCTTTTCATTACCCAAAATACAGCAGGGCAATCGATAAAAAGGCGAGATGGTGGCGAAGCATTAGCAATTGAAACGCAAGAAATCAAAACTCAAGTAATGGTAAAAAGTGGTGAAACAGTTGTGTTAGGCGGAATTTTTCAGCAGATTAATAACAGTCATACCCGTAAGGTGCCTGGAGTAAGTAAACTGCCTATAATTGGTAATTTATTCAATAATAAAAGTAAAAAGCAGCAAAAAAGAGAATTAGTTATCTTTATAACACCACAATTAGTTGAGTAAATCTCAGCAGAGTTGTATCATAATCAATCTCATTTTTACCGTTTTACTTTGATTTACTTTTATATTGCTTCAAAGTACAGTTTTATCGGTAGGATTTCAATTGATTACCAAAGTAGAGAAATATTATGTTTCGTGTTGTAGCTTCTGATTTAGATGGCACATTATTAACTCCTGAGCATAGCTTATCACCTTATACGAAAAAGATTCTTCAAGCATTACGCAATAAGGATATTCATTTTGTTTTTGCAACAGGCCGGCATCATATTGATGTTGCTCAAATGCGAGAAAATATGGAAATTGATGCCTTTATGATAACTTCTAATGGTGCCAGAGTTCATGATAGTGCAGGTAATTTAATCGTCAGCCATAGTATTGAGCCAAGTATCGCAAGTGAACTTGCTAAAGAGTGTGTTGATGATCCATTAGTTTACACACATATTTATCATGGAGACAATTGGTTGATCAATAAGGAAGATGAGTTTTCATTGAGTTTTCATAGAGATACTCATTTTACTTATCAGTTTTTTAATCCACATGATTTTGATACCAATGATATTGCGAAAATTTATTTTACCACTACTGATGATGCTTTATATCCTCACTTAGTGAAGTTAAAAAATCGAATAGAGCAAAAATTTGGTAATAAAGTAAGTACCGCATTTTCTACACTCAACTGCCTTGAAGTTATGGCTGAAAATGTTTCTAAAGGTAGTGCATTAAAACAAGTTGTTGAAAAATTAGGTTTTACCCTTAATGATAGCATTGCATTTGGTGACGGTATGAATGACTATGAAATGTTAAAAATGGCCGGTAAGGGGTGTATTATGAAAGACGGTAGTTCAGAGTTAAAATCATTATTACCAACTCATGAAGTTATTGGCTCAAATGCTGATGATGCTGTGCCACATTACTTGGAAAAGCTATTTTTATAAATAATTAAGCAAAGTTATAAATGATGAAATTTGATAAAGAGCTTAATACATTGGGCTTACGTTGCCCCGAACCAATCATGTTGGTCCGCAAAACAATTAGAGAGCTTGCTGTTGGGCAAGTTCTCTATGTTATTGCGGATGATTTAGCAACGACTCGTGATATTCCTAGTTTTTGTCGACATATGGATCATGAGTTAATCAATTCACAAATCGAAACAAAACCTTTCCAATTTTGGATAAAAAAATCACAATAGTTGTTATCAATTAAAAATTGAAACGCTATCTGTTTAACTTAAATCAATGATATTTAAATGGTAATGCAATGTTCGCCAATCATTAGGCATTAAGTTATCAATCATTAAAAAAAGCGTATGCCTTTTACCGTCATGGCGGGATTTTAAATTTAAAATGATCACATAACGAAACAGTAGGGGCTTACGCATTATATGCCAGCGTTGATTATGCCAGTAAATTTGGTGTATATAATCAAAAAGTGCTAATTCTCCTTTGATCGTCCTAAAGTAACAAATACTACGCCACCATTGAGTAATTAATAGAAGTACAATGACAAACGTATAGGCATTAAGAGCGGTATTTGCAAATATTATTAAACTAGCGCAGGTTAATAAACAATAAAATGCAGTACTCATATATATCTGTAAGTAAGAGATATTAAGTTGTGTGCTCCACATAATCGAAATTCAAAAGACTAATAAAATGGAATGATGTCAGATAATTTTTAGAAATTTTTTAATATCAATAAATATTGTGAGATAATACACAGAAACGAGTTATTTTTTTACTTGATAATATTTAAGCGCTACCAAAGCAGAACTGCTTTAATTGTGTAAAGCAAGTAACCTGTTTACCGACGTTACCTTTATAACCTCAATGTCTTGAACAGGTGTAAATATTTGTCATGATTAAAATAATAATTACTCGTTTTTATTTTGCGTCTTTTATCATAACTAGTATATACTCGTCGTTTAAAAATATATAAAGCAATATAAAATAGATACTTGTACTATTTTTGAAATAAAATCAATTGGATAGGAATATTTTGTGATATTACTTAAAATCTTGAAATTTTTTCTGAAAATTTTCTTCGCGCTATTTATTTGTGGCTTAATAATAGGCATAGCTGGGTATGCTTATTATTCCAAAGATTTACCGGATGTAGCTACCTTAAAAGACGTAAAATTACAAACTCCAATGCAAGTGTTAAGTAAAGACGGAGAATTAATTGCTATTTTTGGTGAACGTCGCCGAACGCCTTTACAGTATAACCAAATTCCTCCACAAGTTGTAAATGCGGTTATTGCAACTGAGGATGCACGTTTTAACGAGCATTTCGGTATCGATCCTATTGGTATTATGCGAGCTATGTACATTGGGGTAACCCAACATGGCTTTTCACAAGGTGGGAGTACGATAACCCAACAAGTTGCGAAAAATTTCTTCCTAACGCCTGAAAAAAGTATTGCCCGTAAAGTTAAAGAAATGATTTTAGCTATACGTATGGAAAAAGAATTATCCAAAGAAGAGATCATGACGTTGTATTTAAACATGATTAATTTTGGATCTCGAGCATATGGTGTTGGGGCAGCGTCTTATACATTTTTTGGTAAAACACCTGATCAGCTTACTGTTGATGAAGCAGCGTTGCTTGCAGGGCTACCTAATGCACCATCTGCTTTCAATCCAATTGCGCACCCAGAACGTGCCTTAACAAGACGTAATTGGGTATTAGGGCGAATGTTAGATCAATCTTACATTACTCAAGCTGAATATGATGAAGCAATTAAAAAACCTTTAAACGTTAGTTATCATGAACCTCAAATTGAATTTTCCGCTCCTTATGTCGCTGAAATGGCAAGACAATTTATGTATGACAAATTTGGGGAGAATGCTTATACAGATGGTTATAAAGTTTATACAACGATATCCAAAACCGACCAAGTAGCAGCTAACGAAGCTGTACAAAAACATATCGTTGATTACGATATTCGACACGGTTATCGTGGGCCGGAAAAAGAGTTATGGCAAAAAAATGAAACGCCATGGAATGCTGAGCAAATTCAAGCTATTTTAAACAAATACCCTTGTCATGTTGGTATGTGTCCAGCAGTTGTCACCGAATCTAATGATACACAAGCAACGGCAGTTTTGACGGATAAAAGTAATATCACCATTAACTTTCAAGGAATGAAGTGGGCACGACGTTTTATTAGTGATACACGACAAGGCGCATCACCTAAAAAAGTCACTGATGTGTTAAAAGCAGGCCAACTTATTTGGGTTAAAAAAAATAACGATATCTGGGAACTGGCGCAAATACCAGCGGTTAATGCGGCATTGGTTTCATTAGATTCTGATAATGGTGCAATTAAAGCGATTGTTGGTGGGTATGATTTTAATCTCAGTAAATTCAATCGTGCTACACAAGCTCTTCGTCAGTTAGGTTCTAACATTAAACCTTTCATCTATACTTCAGCGTTAGAACAAGGCTTAACAATGGCAACATTGCTTAATGATGCGCCAATTGTTAGAACAACCGGAAGTGTAACTTGGCGCCCTAAAAATTCACCACCAACTTATGCCGGTCCACTGCGTATGCGAATTGGTTTAGGCATGTCTAAAAATGTAATGATGGTTAGAGCATTACGAGCAGTTGGACTTAATTATGCGGCAACTTATTTAGAGCGTTTTGGATTTCCTAAAGAAAATATTTCATACAATGAATCGTTAGCTTTAGGTTCAGCATCCTTTACGCCATTACAAGTTGCTAGGGCATATTCGGTCATTGTTAATGGTGGTTACTTAATCAAACCATATTTAATTGAACGAATAGAATACGACGATCGTAATGACGTGATTTATCAGCATCAACCACTCATTGCTTGTCATGATTGTGATAATGATGATATCGCAATTGGAACCATGCCTGTATCGTTAGATAATGTTGAAAATGAATCAAATGAATCTGGCAACGAGGAACCTGAACAAGCGAACCTTAATCCAGAAGATAATCTTATTTTACCTGATATTAATGGTGAAAACTCAACAAATGTTACACCAAAATATGCACCGCACACTGTTAACAGTGGAATAGCCTTTATTATGAAAGATGGCCTGCGCTCAATTGTATTTGGTGGCTCAGATTGGAATGGCACAGCTTGGCGGGTAAAAGCATTAGGTAGAAAAGATGTCGGTGGTAAAACCGGTACAACAAATGCTTCAAAAGACGTTTGGTTTTCTGGATTCGGTGGTAACATTGTGACAACTGTTTGGATGGGCTTTGATGATCATCGCCGCGAACTAGGGCGCACATATCGTGCTGAAGCCGGTGCTGTGACTGCTAATCCGGTATGGGTTGATTATATGAAAGTTGCGCTACAAGATGTTCCAGTTGTGCAAGATAAGCAACCTGCTAATGTTGTTAGCGTCACTATTGATCAACGAACAGGATTATTACCACAATCTGGTTCCAAAACGATGTCTGAGTACTTTATAAAAGGTACTGAGCCAACTACTTATGCAACACAAGAAGTGGGTACCAGTGTCACTGATTCACAAGGCGGTACAACGGAACTATTCTAATCAAGGGTACAATATGAATGGTTTTATAAGAATCATTGCTGGAAAATGGCGTGGACGCAAATTATCAGTACTGGACAAACAGGGTTTGCGTCCAACAACAGATCGTGTCAAAGAAACTTTGTTTAATTGGTTAATGCCTGTTATGCATGATAGTGAATGTTTAGATTGCTTTTCAGGAAGTGGCTCTCTGGGCTTTGAAGCTGCTTCTCGAGGCGCTAAAAATGTCACTATGCTGGAAAAAGATAAGCAAGTTGCCAATCAATTAATTAAAAACAAACAGCTTGTTGTTGCGGAAGGTATAGAAGTTTTTCATACTGATACGTTACTTTGGCTCTCGAAGCCAGCACATAAGAAATTTGATATAGTATTTATTGATCCGCCGTTTCATCAATCATTAGTCGCCACAACAATTAGTCAATTGGAGGATAATGATTGGCTTAATGATAATAGTTATATTTATATTGAGGCCGAAATTGGGTTAAACTTGTTAAACAAGATTCCGAGTAATTGGCATCTACATCGAGAAAAAACAGCTGGTCAGGTTCATAGTTATCTTTTTATTAGAGAAAACAGTTAATATGTTTATATTTGTTGGTAAAGTTATCTACGCTTTCATGTGGTTATTTTTATTATTCAATTTGATCTTCCCTTATCCAAAACCTGCAAATGTTGTTGCCTATGTTGGCTTAGCGGCTTTTGTTATTATTCATGGTTTACAAGCATTGATTTTGCAGACAACAATGACTAATCAAGAAAAACAAGAGGACAAATTTAAAGCAATTAGACTTTTTATTTTTGGTGTTTTTGAAACACTTAGCTGGAAAAATAAAAAATAGTGCAGAAAAGAGGTTGCTAGTTATCAAAATTTTTGTATAATGCACACCTCTTCTTTCGAAGAGTTCAATAAGCGGGAATAGCTCAGTTGGTAGAGCGCAACCTTGCCAAGGTTGAGGTCGCGAGTTCGAACCTCGTTTCCCGCTCCAATATTACTTCGAGTATAGTCCTTTAAAGTCTACAAAAATTAAAATTTAAAAATGATATTACGTTTTCAATTTCCAATATAACAGAGTGATCCAGTCGTATTCGATCTTTAAATTTTTTAATCAGCTTCAATATCATAAATCTGATGCTTTTGTCCTGCATTTATTAATCAAACATCAATGACAATACTGTTGCTAACGGTAATATTCGTTTTGAGTTAATTTCACGTAAATCTTTATCAAAAGTAAAACTATTTAAATTATAAGAAGGTAGACGAATAACCTAGGAGCTTAATGAGCTATACAATCATTATTTAAATTCGATATCGCAGACATCAGCTCTTTCCATATAGTTTGCATCAACCGAAGCAAAGATAATCTTCTTGTTTTGATCAATTACGTAAGTTGCAGGAATAGGTAACTTATAAGTATTATCATTATTAAATATTTCTAAATCTGCACCTACACTCTTATAAAGATCTCTGACGTTTTCAGGAAGTACGAATACAAGTCCATATTTTTCAGCAATCTTATTACCTTGATCACATAGTATCTTAAATTGAAGATCATTTTGTTTAGAAACTTGAGAATTGTAATTAACTGTTTGAGGTGAAACGGCAATAACTGTACTGCTCTTTATTTTATCGTTGTTTATAGCCTCTTGATAATGTCTTAATTCTGCTATACAAAATGGACACCAGTTACCCCGGAAAAAACTAAGTATTACCAGATGATCTTTCAAGACATCATAAAGCGAAACAGGTAAACCGTTTGTATCAAGTAAAGTAAAATCTGGAGCAATATCTCCTAATTTAAGTGCGTTAGTTTCTAATTTTTGTGCTAGAAGGTCTTGTAGTGATTTTCCGAAGATATTTAAAATATCGCTAGGTAATTGTTGCGCCATTTCTTCTTGAATATGTTTAAATTTTTCATTTAATTTCATAATTATATTCCTTTCTTTTGTTTATCAATTGTAGGTAGTGCTTTTTAACAAAACGTTGTGTTAATTGAGTGTCGTTCTATAATCTGGTTCAAGCTTTAAACTCTGCTGTTTACTAACATGACAAGTTGTTTAACTTTAAAAGTATAAGAGGTGTTTTTTTTACAGCCATAAAAATTTGGGCAAAAAAACTTTCCTTGCAATGAAAGTTAATAATTTAAGAAACATAATGAATTCTTTATTAATTAAGGGTTAGATATCACCATGTAATAATTACCCATTGTTTTTCTGGTAAACTCTAAATACCTACACTCTATTTATTTTTTAAATTATCCTTGCATTCAGACTGTTTATTTAAATGTGAAACGGCTAAAAGAATTTTTCCTTACTGAAGTATAATAGCCATCC
Source organism: Gilliamella sp. B2923 (assembly GCF_026536565.1). NCBI lineage: Bacteria > Pseudomonadati > Pseudomonadota > Gammaproteobacteria > Orbales > Orbaceae > Gilliamella > Gilliamella sp. B2923. Next base: position 53,884 of record NZ_JAFNNZ010000011.1, read on the forward strand.
TTCAAATGATAAAAGTTGTCAATCCCCTTTATGCTGAAACATTTTATTTAATAAAAATATAAGATTTTCCATTTCAGAATTAGTCAGTTCATTTGTAATGTTAGTAATCCATTGGCTATGGGATTTAAATAATTTAGTAATGAGTTCACGACCATCCGCTGTCAATGTAATATTCATTTTTCTACCGTCACTTTCGGCCTCAGTTTTATTGATCAATCCTTTCTTTAATAGAGAAGATATGAACGTAGTTATAGTTGGTTTAGTTACTCCACTTAATTTTGCAATTTCTTGTGGAGAAAGTACTTCGTACTCAAGTAATAAAACTAATACCATGAAACGACCTTCTGAAAGTTGATAATCTCCTAACCTTGAGGCACATTCTTTATCAATTTTATTAGCAGCTGAAAGTAAACTAAAACATGCATCTACTGCCAATTTATTAGCTAAATTATCTTTATTAATGATTTTTGCTAAAGATTTATATTTTTTCTCTAAATTCATAAGATCAAATTTTCCTTTATTTGTTGAGTATCTAATAATTCACAAGAAAATAGTTAGATATCTAACTATTGTTAGAGTAACCAAGGTACAAACACTTGTCAAGACATTTTCAAAATGAAAATACAGAAATCTTAATAAGATATGCTTATTTTATTAATGTTATAAATTTTTGTTTGTGATAATTTTAAGAAGCAGAAAATTGTTGCCCCAGTTCTGCAAAGCATTCAATGGGAGCAAGATAAAGTTGTTTAAATTATAAAAATAATAATCACATACTTTGTCGGATAACATTTAACAACTGCTGAAATCGGACGTTGAATAATAGTTTTTCTGCAGTTAGGGGTATTAGATATCCATTAGGTATTAATGAGGCAGTGTTGGGATTAGTATGTTTTGCTGCAACTACTAGTATACCCATAAGTAACTATGATCTTACTGATCTTTTCCTTTTCACCTTTTTCTTGATTACTGAAAAGAACTATAAGAGTTATATATCGCTAAAAAAATCATCACAATTTAGGATTAATTCATTATTAGATATAAGTTTTAATTAAACTATGATAAAAATTAAGAGAAAGATAAACAAGGGAATAAATATATGAAAATTATCAAATATTGCCTTTATTTGACCTCCTCCTAGCCCTGTAAGCCCAGAAGGAGATCAATTTTAATTTCATTAGCGTTTTTATAATTTCGCTAACTTTTTCTGCCAGTATTCTTGATATTGTGGCAGGCGTTTTTGTGCTGTTTGGTATACCTGTTTTAGTTCAGTAGTATCGAGTTTTCTTTGCAGTTTCTCCATGGCATAATCTAGTTTTTTCTGCTGCATATGTGCCATAAACAGCAGTGAGGCATCATACACTTCGCCCATATCTGGGGTGATTTTTTCAAGCTGTTTGATTGCCCGATAATTATTATCATTAAAAACCCCAGCGCCTAAAGCTTCATCCAAATACATTATACCGGGCTTGGATTTATCAATGTTTGGGCTTCCTTTGGGACTATCGAAATAATAGTGTTGTTTTCTTAGTGCGTATAACTTCTCTTTATCGGGCGCTTGTTTGTTCATTGCAACAGCAATCTTTGCAAAATCCATTACACCATAAATTAGCTGAGCTTGGTTTTTACCATAAATTCCCATACCCACTTGATAGGGGGTGCCACTAAAATCAATCACAACCTTTTTACCAAAACAGTATGCCTGTTCAGCGCCCCAAAGGATAACAGAGCGAGTACCTATGTCATTTTGCACCTTACAATATTGGATAATAGCATCGAAAATGTAAGGATTAGTTATCGTTAATGGGGCAAAAATTACTGCTCTCCATGGGGAATCATAAGTTTCCAATTCTCTAACATCAAACCCGCGCTTTTTAGCTTGCAATGGTGTAATGATACAAGGTGGATTTTCGATAAAATCTTGCTCATTAATGATTAGCGATTCGGAATCGCTTTCTGGTTTAGGTGAAATATTATAAATAATTGGCTGACCGCTACCTTCTCCTTCCTCCTTAAGAGCGTCTAAAACTAAATTATGAAAATCAGCATAAATTTCTTTTGCCAATGGATCAGTCGCATCACTAAACAACTCTTTTAGTTTTTTTAAGCTATATTTTTCGTTACCAAAAAGGCTCGAAGCGAGAGTAATAATTTTACGACTTTTATGAGGGATATCATCACTATTAAAATAATCAGTCAGCGCCGCAAGATTTTGCGGTATTTTATAAAATTGACTGGATAAATTAGGTTGTTCTTGATAGCTCAATTGCAATAATGCAATCGCAACCGCTGTTTCTGGAGTAATCCCCCAATGTCTTGCAACATTTTGCCAAAATAACTTGCCAAAAATTCGTGTTCATCATCGGTCTCAAGTGCAAATTTTATTGCCATATCCATATGTTTCACATCCGTCATTGCCAAAGCAATGGCAGCGAATGTGCCTGCGACAGAATTATCTTCATCTTGGAGATCTAAACAATGGTGAAATTTCTCCATTGTTAATTCAACAAATTTTCGTATTTTATCATGTAAACTTTCGTACATGGCTGCTTTGCGGAAAAAAGCATGAGAGTCACTGGCTAATGCTGGGTATTCTTCAATAATATTGTTAAATGCACTGTAGAATTGAGGTTTTGCGACGAAATAAATTCTTAGCCAATAACCCTCAAATATTTTTGAATAGCCTTTTGCCATTAAGCTATTTAAATAATCAAGTGCCTCTGAATATGCTTGTTCACTTTCTGACTTAAAGCGTAAATAGATATTACCATCAGGCATGGCTCGAGCGATAATAGCATCCGTTTCACAAAAAATATCTTGTTCTATCAACGATTCATAATCATACATTATTTCAGATTGATTAGCATAATTATAATTATTATATCCATCGGTGATGAATTTTTTTTCCCATGCTCTTTTTTGATAAATTGCTGGAAGGTATCCTCGTTGAACCAGCTCATTAATTTCCATTATAGCATAATCATATCGATAATTTTCCCACAAATATTGAGCTGAAATGAGTTTGAGCTCGTTAGCAAAATCTGTTTGAGAGTATCCATAAGTCGGTATTAAAGACCACGTATGGTGTTCTATACCTTCATCGCCTGAATAAAGATATTTTTTTAATAACGCTAGAATCCTATCGGTAAAAGATTTTTGAATAAGGCAGGAAGTATCTAAATATTTTCTCAATAATATAGACAATAGCGTCACATCATACAGATCGGATTTTTCGAGTTGTTGAAGATATTCATCTATTTTTTCTAACTGCTCTTTGAGATAACTTTCGTTAATGCGTTTTTCAATTAATGGCTCTATTTCGCCTATAAATGTAATTTTAAAATAATTTGTCGCTAATCCATCAAAAAAGCCTTCATTAAGCATAGTTTCAAGTTTATGTTTAAGTATAGGGGTTAAATATTTTATAATTAACTTCGACTCATGATTTTGTGTATCACAGCTGAATTGAGCATAGCAAGTTGGATCGTTCTTATGAACTAAATTATAAATACCACTATCCCTGAAATTTTCTATTTTTATACCGAAACCATAGCTTTTTTTAGAAAGTCTATAAGGGGGGATATTACCTTTTCCTCCCGAACGGATGCAATTTACTATTTCTTTCAAAAAGTGAATTATTTGAGCGGAAATATTTTCACATAATCCTTTAAAATACTCTTCAATCAACATATTTATCATGTTCAAATCGCTTGGATTATGAGAGAAAAGATATTTCAGAACTCCTTGCGCATTTTTTCCTTTTACCATAATATTTGCTTCTTTAAGTGGTAAAAGATAAGCTAATAGCTCTAAATGGATTGGGCAAACCCGCCAAATAGAATCAGAATCAGAAAATATCATTTCAAGAAATTCTTTAATTAAATTTTGAAATTCTTTTTCCGACGAACTTAACGCTTTAAGCCTGTCTAAAGTAGCAACGACTTCGAATTGATAACCAAAGCGATTACCTTCTTCTATATGTATTTGTACTTTATTTTTTAGATTTTTAAATTCATTAATATTTCGACTATTAGTTGAATTAGACGTATTGCTAATGTTTGTTTTACGTAACTCTTCAAAATCAAATGGATTCGGTTCACCTTCATCAGCCCATTCATCGAGGTCAAACCATGGTTTTTCTTTACCGTCATCAATCACATCTTTGGGTGGTGTGGGTTTGGGGTGATATTTCGGTTTTGGGGCATCGGGCATTTTGATAATTTGACTTAATCGGGCAATCGCTGGCAATAGCGTTGCTGGTATGGTTTTTTCTTGATAGCCCTTTTTAATTTTTGATTTTATTATTTTTATTGCTTCTTTTTCTGCTTCCTCCTGCGAAGCAAAGGTCTTGGTATGCTTTTGTCCTTCGGTTCCAATTTCACCATAAAGCACTGTGTAAAGATTGTCTTTTTGATCGATATACCAAAATTTATTATTCACTTCATCAATGCATTCAAAATATTGATTCATTGTTTTATGTTTTCCTTATACTTATCTTTTTTATATTTATCAGAATAAATTAAATTTATCCTATTGTTTTTGGGGCATAAGCCCCTTTCTATAATCCTATTTTTTATAATTTCGCTAACTTTTCCTGCCAGTATTCTTGATATTGTGGCAGGCGTTTTTGCGCTGTTTGGTACACCTGTTTTAGTTCAGTAGTATCGAGTTTTCTTTGCAGTTTCTCCATGGCATAATCTAGTTTTTTTTGCTGCATATATGCCATAAACAGTAGTGAGGCATCATAGACTTCGCCCATATCTGGGGTGATTTTTTCAAGCTGTTTGATTGCCCGGTAATTATCATCCTTAAAAACCCCAGCGCCTAAAGCTTCATCCAAATACATTATACCGGGCTTGGATTTATCAATGTTTGGGCTTCCTTTGGGACTATCGAAGTAATAGTGTTGTTTTCTTAGTGCGTATAACTTCTCTTTATCGGGGGATTGTCTATTCATTGCAACAGCAATCTTAGCAAAATCCATTACACCATAAATTAGCTGAGCTTGGTTTTTACCATAAATTCCCATACCCACTTGATAGGGGGTGCCACTGAAATCAATCACGATTTTTTTTCCAAAGCAATACGCCTGTTCTGCACCCCAAATAATAGTAGAGTCGGGATTTATTTTATTCTGCACTTTATAAAATTGGATAATAGAGTCGAAAATGTAGGGATTCGTTATCGTTAATGGGGCAAAAATTACTGCTCTCCATGGGGAATCATAAGTTTCCAATTCTCTAACATCAAACCCGCGCTTTTTAGCTTGCAATGGTGTAATGATACAAGGTGGATTTTCGATAAAATCTTGCTCATTAATGATTAACGGTTCGGAATCGCTTTTTGGTTTAGGTGATGTAAATTCAATTTTATTACCCACCGCTTTATTTTTTTCATTCAATGCTTCCCAAACCAGATCATGAAAATCAGCATAAATTAGTTTTTCGTCGAAATCGCTAGCAGAATTAAATAACTCTTTAATTTTTCTTAAAGCTTTTATACTTTTTATATCCGTATCATCTTCAAAGCCAAACCAAAATAAACGACTGGCAATCTCTATAATCTTATTATTATGATACATTGAATCATGTTGGAAAAATTCAGTTAATGCAGCAAGATTCTGTGGTACTTTATAATATTGACTTGATAAACCACCAGATAACCAGTCAAAACTCAATTTTAACAAGGCAATTGCGACGGCGGTTTCTGGTGTTATACCCCAGTGTTTTGCAAGAATATTGCTAAAACGGCTTGCTAAAAATTCATGTTCACCGTCAGTTTCATTAGCATATTTGATTGCCACATCCATATATTTTACATCGGTCATGGCAAGTGAAATGGCGGCAAATGCTCCCGCTACCGATGATTCTTCATCCTGTAAATCTAAACTGTAGTGATATTGATACATAGTTAATTCAACAAACTCTCGAATTTTATCATGTAAGTTTTCATACATAGCAGCTTTGCGGAAAAAGGCATGTGAATTACTGGCCAGACCGGGGTATTGTTTGATAATGCGAGCAAATTCAGGATAGTATTCAGGTTTTGCAACAAAATAAATATGAAGCCAATGCCCCTCGAATATATTTGAATAACCTTTTGCCATTAGACCATTTAAATAATCAAGCGCATCGGAATATGCCTGTTCACTTTCTTGTTTGAAGCGTAAGTAAATTTCTCCGCCCCATGGCATGGCTCTGGCGATAATAGTGTCTGTTTCACAAAAAACATCATTTTCAGTAAAAGTATCATAAAAACGTTCGGTTTCTGATTGATTGTCTGAATCGTCTTTTTTTCCTGGCTTGCTATCTCTAATGCCCAGCTTATCCCACGTTTGTTTTTGTAGAATTGCTGGTTCATATCCTTTATCAACTAAGTATTTGATATGTACATCTGCATATTTAAATGCAAAATTTTCCCATTCAAACTGTAAATCAACTAAACGCCATTTGTTATAATCAAGATTGCAGTATTTTGTTAACAGAGAACATCCTTTCGATTCAGCCTCTTTCTCACCTGAATAAAGATATTTTTTTATTAATGCTAAAATTCTATCGGTATCATAATTATCAATAATGCCATTATAGGCAAAATATTCATCAATCGTGTCAGTTAGCAAATCTACATCATATTCATCTGATTGCTCCAGATATTTTAGGTCTCTTTCAAGCTCAAGTATCTTGGTTTGTCGGTAGGTTTGTTCTATTGGTGTTTCGATAAAAATATTGTCCTTATTGCAGAAAGCAATTCTAAAATAATGATCTGTAATACCTTCAAAAAAACCATTATCCAGCATTTTATGGAGTCTTTCGGTAAGTAGTGGGATAAAATATTGATTATTTATCTGATCACTATACTGAAGCGCATTATACTCTAGATCATTGATAGCAAATGATCGATAACTTTTTGGATTCTCGCCTCGAATTAAAGCAAGTATTCTTAGATATCCTTCATCGAAGGTAATATAAAAACCATAAACATGATTTGGTAATTTGTAAGCTGGAATATTATCTTCACCACCTGCTCGAATTGTGTCAACAATGTGTTGTAATGCGCTAACTATTTTATCCACCATTTGTACCGGATAATCGGTAAGATATTGTTCAGCCAGATGATGAATAGAAACAGGACAGGTTTGATAACGATTAAAAATATATTTTAATACACCTTTAGATTCTCGTTCAGCTATTTGAATATTTGGATCAAGAATTGTTGAAAAATAAGTAATGCAATCAAAATGTATCGGAGCTATTTTCTCTATAAATTTTGAAAATATAATTCCTACAGTATTTTTGACTAAGGTATTAAATACTTCTATAGACGGACTTAATGTTTTCAATTCTTTAAATGTTGCTACCACATCAAAATTCACGCCCTGTTTTATATAGTTTCGAGATAATTCTCTTAAATCCAGATATTCTTTGCTACTTTTGGGTGATTGACTCACGGATATTTGCGGCGACTCAATCACAGATTTTGCGGATGATGGACTAACCGATGTATTGATTGATTTTGATATGTTTTTTTTTACAGAGGGTTTACGTAACTCTTCAAAATCAAATGGGTTAGGTTTACCTTCATCAGCCCATTCGTCGAGGTCAAACCACGGTTTTTCTTTACCGTCATCAATCACATCTTTGGGTGTTGTGGGTTTGGGGTGGTTTTTCGGTTTTGGGGCATCGGGCATTTTGACAATTTGACTTAATCGGGCTATCGCGGGCAATAGGGTTGCTGGTATGGTTTTTTCTTGATAACCCTTTTTGATTTTTGATTTTATTATTTTGCAGGCTTCTTTTTCTGCTTCCTCCTGCGAGGCAAAGGTCTTCGTGTGCTTTTGTCCTTCGGTTCCAACCGCACCGTAAAGCACCGTGTAAAGGTTATCTTTTTGCTCGATATACCAAAATTTATTATTCACTTCATCAA
>NZ_JAFNNZ010000012.1:0-41238 GCF_026536565.1 Gilliamella sp. B2923
ATGGCTGACAGCTAAGCCGGTCAGTTCATGGAGTCCAAGGAGTAACTGTTTACCAAATTGCTGTACCTGTTTGACGGGGTCGTTTGGAATCTGGTTGGCTGGGTCCTTTGCCATGATGTGTTCCTTTTTATTATTTTATAATCCATTTATTTTTATAATATTAATAAGTCATTATGCTTTTAATCATTTAAATCTATTCATTTTCCTGACGGTTATCAGAAATTGACAAGTGATAGTTTGATAATAACAAACCGAAAAACGTTATCGGTTGTGAATAGATATTACAGTGTGTTTAAAGGAAGGCGTGTAATGTTTAAGTCGCATCAAAATTCGATTATAAATAGGTTTTCTACATGTCCATTTGTCGAAAACTACGATCACCCAACTGCGCTTTAACTTCCTTGATCGCTATCCTAATTGAATCACTTTTTTAAATTAACGATATTAGTTATCGGTATAGATTAAATAACATAATATAAAAATTACATGATATTATGAGTTTTTGCAAGTTTTTTGAAACAAATTAAATAAAATCAATAAATTAATTTTAAAAAGTAAATTTATTGAAACTGATAGAATACCAACCAATTAGTATTTAAGTCGTTTAAAATTTATCGAAGCTTAAAATGAAATAAGCAATGTTAGATAAAAAGAGGTGATCTGAATGATTGCAACCGGAAAAAAATCGTTCTGCAAGCTTAACTTGCAGAACGCTAATTGAGACAATCTTAATTAAATAATTTATGCCCCTGTAAGCAAATCCAATCCCACATACTGCCAAAGAATCCTGTTTCTTCAACATTTTGTAATGCAACTAATGGTTGCTCATTGATGACTTTACCATCTAATAAAAATTGCATTTTGCCTACAGTTGTTCCTTTTTTAATTGGCGCATAAATATAATCGTCAATTTTGTATTGAACTTGAACATCTGCAGCACGGCCTTTTGGTACAGTTATAAATGCACCATTAATAGCCCCTAGTTGAATTTTGTTCTCATCACCATACCATATTGATTCAGTGGTAAGTGGTGTACCTTCCTTGACTGGATTTGCGGTTTCGAAGAAGCGAAAGCCCCAAACCAGTAGTTTTTTACTCTCTTGTTCACGACCTTTAAAAGTGCGCCCACCTAATACAACTGAAATTAATCGGGTATTTCCGTCGACAGCGGAAGCGACTAAGTTATAACCCGCAGCATTGGTATGACCTGTTTTAATACCGTCAACATTTAACGTCGTATCCCAAAGTAAACCATTTCGGTTCATTTGTGGTTTTGATAATGTATAAGTAAACTCTTTTTCTTTATAAATAGCGTATTCTTGCGGCAAGTCACGGATAAGTGCTTGACCGAGTAATGCCATATCTTTAGCGGTAGTATATTGCCCCGGTGCATCTAATCCATGCACAGTTTCGAAGTGAGTATGGGTTAAACCAATTTTTTGCGCATAATCATTCATTAAGTTTACAAATGCGCCTTGGCTTCCGGCAACATGTTCAGCCATTGCAATACAGGCATCATTACCTGATTGGATGATAATACCTTTGTTGAGATCGGAAACCGAAACGGTTTTACCCACTTCGAGAAACATGAGTGACGAGCCTTTTAATATAGGATTTCCGGTTGCCCAGGCATCTTTACTAACCACAACCATGTCATCATTTTTAATTCGACCAGAATGCAACGCTTGACCAACGACATAACTGGTCATCATTTTGGTTAAGCTAGCCGGATCGCGCTGTTGTTCAGCATTATGTTGCGCAAGAATTTCGCCTGATTTGGCGTCAATTAAAATATAAGCTTCAGCATCTAATTTGGGAATAGCTGGAATAGGGATATCAGCTGATGCTGAAGTACAAATAGCAAGTGCTAACCAAGCAAAAGATAATTTAAATTTCTTTTTCATGTAATTAAATTCCGTTAAATATTTTTAGATAACATATATCGATGTGTATGAATAGACATCATAATGCCAAAACTTGCCATTAAAACGACTAAAGATGAGCCACCATAACTTATTAGCGGTAATGGTACACCAACTACTGGTAAGATTCCACTGACCATACCAATATTAATAAACACATAAACAAAGAAGACTAAAATTAAACCACCTGATAATATTCTGCCAAAAGTGGTTTGTGCTTGTGCAGAAATAACAAGTCCACGTATAATTAAACACAAAAATAGCACTAATAAAACCACAGTTCCGATAAAACCAAACTCTTCAGCAATCACCGAAAAAATAAAGTCAGTATGTCTTTCTGGCAGGAACTCTAATTGCGATTGAGTACCATGAAGCCAACCTTTACCCCATATACCACCTGATCCAATGGCGGTTTTAGATTGAATTATATGATAGCCAGTACCATTTGGATCGCGTTCAGGATTAAACAGGGTTAATACCCGTTCTCGCTGATAGTCATGCATTAAGAAAAACCACATAATCGGTAAAAATGCCGCAATTAAAATCAACGCAACAAGAATAAATCGCCAGTCAATGCCTGCCAAAAAGATAATGAAGATACCTGACATGACAATTAAAATTGCGGTACCTAAATCCGGTTGCATAGCAACTAATAATGTTGGCACACCAATGATTGCAAGGGTTTGCAACGTTGTTTTAAGTGGTGGAGGGCAACCATCTCGATGAATAAATTTAGCCACCATTAATGGTACGGCAATTTTAGCAATCTCAGAGGGCTGAAAACGTATTACGCCTAAATCTAACCAACGTTGTGCGCCTTTACTGGTGTAACCAAATATATCAACTAACAAAAGAACAATAATACAAACTACATATAAATATGGTGCCCATTTTTCATAGGATCTCGGTGAAAATTGCGCAAAGAAAATCATAACAATAAAACCAAGTAGTATTTGTACTACACGCTTTTCCATCATATCGATGCTTTGACCACTAGCACTCCAAAGAATATAAAGACTGTATGCAAGTAATAAACTAATAAATAGAAAAAAAAGTGGATCTATGTGTATCTTTTGCCAGAAAGATTTTTTAATATTATTCATAGTTAATCTTCATTTCCTTGTCCTGAATTTGATGAAGCATCATCTGACTCGCTAGAATTATCACCAAGCAGATAGTAATCAAGTATTTTTCGAGCCACGGCGCCGCCGTTAGAGCTACCGCCTCCGCCATTTTCCAGCACAATTGCTAGAGCTATTTTTGGCTTATCATACGGAGCATAAGCGACAAATAAAGCATGATCTCGTAAATGTTCGGGTATTCTATGTGCATTATAAGTTTCGTTTTCTTTCAAACCATAAACTTGCGCTGTACCTGATTTACCTGCAGCTTGATACTGTGCCCCGGCATAAACTTTGCGGGCTGTACCATGCGAGCCAAACATTACTCTATGCATACCTTCTTTGGCTAGTTGCCAATAGTTAGCTTTCACATCAATTAAATCATTAGGTTGCTCAAATGATTGCGGATCTATATCTGGCTTGTTTTCGTTTGAATTGATAATGTCACTTTTTTTATATAATAAAAAGTGAGGAGTATAAGTTTTACCATTATTAATCAAAATGGTTAAGGCTTTTGCCATTTGCATTGGAGTAGCAGTCCAATACCCTTGCCCGATACCAACCGGAATGGTATCACCTTGTAGCCAAGATTTTTTGTGGCGTTTTATTTTCCATTCACGACTTGGCATAACAGCACGAGTTTCTTCATTTGAAGAGATATCTATGCCTGTGCGTTCGCCATAACCAAATTTAGTCATCCAGTCGTTTAAACGATCAATGCCCAAATCATAAGCAACTTGATAAAAATAGGTATCTACTGACTCTTCAATCGCTTTTAGCACATCAACACGGCCATGTCCCCATTTTAACCAATCTCGATAACGTTTTTCCGTTCCGGGTAATTGCCACCAACCGGGATCGTTAACCACCGTTTTTGGTGTAACAACACCTTCGCTTAGCGCAGCAATAGAGATAAAAGGTTTCACTGTTGAAGCTGGTGGATAAGCACCTAATAAAGCACGATTAAATAATGGTTTATTCGGATCATTAAGTAAGTCATTATATTTAGCGCTTGATATGCCACCGACAAAATCATTTGAATCATAACTAGGACTAGATACCATAGCCAATACTTCACCATTATTAGGATCGATAGCCACAACGGCCGCTTTACGCCCAGCTAGGATCTGTTCAATAAAGAGTTGTAACTTAAGGTTGATCGATAAATAGATATCTTCACCTGCTTGTGGTGGATGTTGTTCAAGCATACGGACAATACGTCCCCGACTATTTACTTCGACTTTTTCATAACCTGCCGTGCCATGCAATACATCTTCATAGTAACGTTCAATCCCCATTTTTCCGATATTGAGGGTAGCGACATAATTACTGGTTTTATTCTCCTCTTCAAGACGTTTTTTATCTTGGCTATTGATTTTCGAAATATAACCGAGAATATGCGTAAGTGAAGCGCCATATGGATAATACCGATGTTGTATTTTCACTATTGAAACAAATGGAAAACGATGCTGATCAACAACAAAACGAGCGATTTGATCGTTAGTCAGATTCTCTTTTAGAGGCACTGGCCGATGTGCTCGATAGTTGCGACGCTCTTTATAGAAGTTTTCAATGTCTTCATCGGTTAAATCAACAATTTTTTTTAATTGCTCAAACTGCTCTTTTAAATTTTTGGTTTTATCAGGAATAATATTAAGTTGATAAGTAATATTATTGATAGCTAATGGAGTACCATTACGGTCGTAAATCATGCCACGGCTTGGTGGAATAGGAATGATTTCGATACGATTATTATTCGATTTGGTACTGTAATAACTAAAATTTGAAATCTGCAAATCAGCTAAATTGCCAAGTAAAACAGACAACAATAAAATAATTACAACAAATGCAAATAGCGCCCTACGCAAAAATAAATTAGTTTCTGCCGAATGATCACGAATATTGCCTTTCTTTTTTTTACTTGAGATAGAGATAATATTACTCCTCTATATACTATTGTCTTGTGGATGTTGCTTTTTATTATGGTGTTGTTCTTCCCATTTATCGTAAGCATTCACTATTTTAGCCACTACCGGATGACGTACGACATCTTCGCTATTGAAGAAGTTAAAACTGATTTCATCAACTTGGCTTAACACTTCTATTGCATGTCGTAAGCCGGATTTTTGATGACGGGGTAAATCGATTTGGGTAATATCACCAGTGATGACCGCTTTAGAATTAAAACCAATGCGTGTTAAAAACATTTTCATCTGTTCAATGGTGGTATTTTGGCTTTCATCTAAAATAATAAAAGCGTCGTTAAGTGTACGCCCACGCATATAAGCCAATGGTGCAACTTCAATCACACTTTTTTCAATTAATTTTTCAACCTTTTCAAATCCCAGCATTTCAAATAAAGCATCATAAAGCGGACGTAAGTAAGGATCCACTTTTTGGCTTAAGTCACCGGGTAAAAAGCCCAGTTTTTCGCCCGCTTCTACCGCAGGGCGAGTTAACACAATTCGACGAATTTGTTGTTTTTCAAGCGCATCAACCGCAGCAGCTACCGCCAAATAAGTTTTACCCGTTCCGGCCGGACCAATACCAAAGGAAATATCATAATCTAAAACATGCGCAATATACTGTGCTTGATTTGCCGTTCTCGGTTTAATCACGCCACGCTTAGTTTTGATCATGACTAATTTGCCACCATGTTGATCGATATAGGCAGGTAAATGTTCACTAACTTTGTTAAGCGCGCCTGATTCTTTAATCGCTAGATGAATTTGCTCTGGTTCAATATTAACAACTTTAGTTTTTAATTTAGTTTGTTTATAAAGAGACTGCAAAATTTCATTGGCAGCCTCAACACAAATCTTATCGCCTGTGATTGAAAACAAGTTACCACGATGATTAATTTCAATACCAAGTCGACGTTCAAGTTGTTTAACGTTATCATCATGAGGGCCACAAAGACTATTTAACCTTTGATTATCATCTGGTTCAAGCACGGTTTGATGTGTAATAATTTTCAATAATAAGCCCTCTAATTATTATGTTAATTGCTAAGTTTTCCTTCACATAAAGAGCATTTTTCAACGCCTTTTAAAAATTCCATTTTACAATGCTGGCAAGTCACAATATTTCCCGACACAACCTGATCAACCAACCTGGTCGCCTGTTGTTGATCTAAACCTTGCGTTTTTAGTTTATTGATCATCATTGAGATTGGTGTACCGCTTTTTAATTCTTGCTCAACATCATTGCCTATTTCTTCTTCTAAGCTAGGCGGTACATAGTTTAAAACATTTTCATTATATTCTGAATGACAATGATTACATCTAATGTATCTTCCTAATGTTTGAAAACTGAATATTGGAATAAAAAACAACGTAAAATATCTTGCCATTTTAACTTGCGTATATTTTTGTTGTTTTTCATCTGATTTGATGTTTTGCACAGTACAACAATTAGGGCAATTAAATTGCCCTGTTTCTTCATCTACTTCACGACCTCTAGAACCAAATATAATGAACATTTTCTTTCCTTTCCGTTATGAAATAATATTATTTTTATAATTAAATACGTTATTTAATTATGGATGATAAATACCAACGCCTAGATCGTTTTCTTTGCGAGTTCTTGAAATCACAGACATAGGTGATTGACTCACCCTCAGATCCATTTCATCCTCGGTACGCACGACTTTACCTCTTAATGAATTTGGATAAACATCGGTAATTTCAACATCAACAAATTTACCAATCATATTTGGATGACCTTCGAAGTTAACAATACGGTTATTTTCAGTTCTGCCCGTTAATTCCATGAGATCTTTTTTGGATGGTCCTTCGACTAAAATACGTTGCACTGTATTTAGCATACGACGGCTAAATTGCATTGCTTGCTGATTGATCCGTTCTTGCAGGATATAAAGACGTTGTTTTTTCTCTTCCTCAGAAACATTATCTTCCATTTCAGCTGCGGGTGTGCCAGGGCGTGCTGAATAAACAAAGCTATAGCTTAAGTCAAAATTGACATCGGCAATTAGTTTCATGGTTTGTTCAAAATCTTCCTGTGTTTCACCCGGAAAACCGACAATAAAATCAGAACTGATTTGAATATCAGGACGAACTTTACGTAATTTTCGAATAATCGATTTATACTCAATCGCTGTATGAGTTCGTTTCATTAAATTTAAAACACGGTCAGATCCACTTTGCACCGGTAAATGCAAAAAGTTAACCAGTTCCGGCGTGTCACGATAAACATCGATAATATCATCAGTGAATTCAATAGGATGACTAGTCGTGAAGCGAATTCGATCAATACCGTCAATGGCAGCAACTAAACGAAGTAGTTCGGCAAACGAACAAATATCGCCATCAAAAGTAGGACCACGATATGCATTCACATTTTGCCCAAGCAAATTAACTTCACGCACACCTTGTTCTGCTAACTGTGCTATTTCGTAAATTACATCATCACAAGGCCTACTGACCTCTTCGCCACGGGTATAAGGTACAACACAATAAGTACAATATTTATTACACCCTTCCATAATTGACACAAAAGCCGTTGGGCCTTCGCTACGTGGTTCAGGTAAGCGATCAAATTTCTCAATTTCAGGAAAGCTAACATCCACAACATGGTTACCTTTACCGCTACGAATTTGCTCAATCATCTCTGGCAAACGGTGAAAAGTTTGTGGCCCAAAAATAATATCGACAAATGGGGCTCGTTTACGTATGTGGGCACCTTCTTGAGAAGCCACACATCCCCCCACACCGATAATAATATCAGGGTTATGTTGTTTTAAGTTTTTCCAGCGTCCCAATTGGTGAAAAACTTTTTCTTGTGCTTTTTCTCGAATAGAGCAGGTATTTAATAATAAAATATCCGCTTCTTCTGCATTGTCTGTTAATGTTAAACCGTGGGTGGATTCAAGGAGATCGGCCATTTTAGTTGAATCATATTCATTCATCTGGCAGCCCCAAGTTTTGATATGTAATTTTTTGCTCATCAATAACTCAGCTATATTTAATTGTTAAAATGAAAACGGGTTTAAATCCGCGATTTTAGCGTGCTATATTGTAATCCTTTGTGAATGTAGGGTCTATATAAAGATGAGCTTAAATTAGTCTTTTTATCATTGATAAGTAAAAAAATATTTTTTAATTCATTCTAACTAATAATTTCATAGAAGTTTATAGTTAATGAGTAATAAATAAACAAATTGAAACCGTTTTCATTACAATTTTTTATCGCCAATAAATTCCAGCTAAAATAGACCTAAAAACCCAGATTAAAAAAGTCTAAATCGTCTTAATCGTTATTTTAAACGCATAACACCCGGTGATATATGTTTTATTATTGGCATTAATAATATAAAAATGATTATCAACAAAACCTTTTATAACTGAGCAGACTAAATTTTTAATTAAACAACCGATTATGATA
The DNA here is from genome assembly GCF_026536565.1 of Gilliamella sp. B2923. Lineage (NCBI taxonomy): Bacteria > Pseudomonadati > Pseudomonadota > Gammaproteobacteria > Orbales > Orbaceae > Gilliamella > Gilliamella sp. B2923. The sequence continues at coordinate 8,447 of NZ_JAFNNZ010000012.1, forward strand.
ATCATTCTTCTTAACATGTTTTTATTTTATGTTATTATCTGCGACTAATTTACCTAACAGATGAAAGTAAGAAGATATGTCAAAAACATTTAGTCCAACAAAACGTCTTTTAGTTAAGGGCATTATTGCGACTTGTTTATTGTCAGTTTCTCGTGTTGGCTTTGCTGCGACAAAGGCACAGATTGTTGCTGTTCGTGTTTGGCCTTCTTCAACTTATACTCGCATCACGTTAGAATCAAATATCAAACTTAACTATAAACGTTCTGCACTACGTAACCCTGACAGAATGGTGATAGACATAGATAAAGTGGATTTAAATACTACACTAAAAAGTATTTCATCAAAAGTTTTAAACCACGATCCTTATATAAAATCAATCAGAGTTTTACAACTTGATCCTAAAACGGTCAGAATAATGATTGTATTAAAGCAAGGTGTAGAGCCAAATACATTCACGTTACCGCCTATTGAAACGTTTAAACATCGTTTAGTGATGGATCTTTATCCGTCTAAATCTGCTTCACCGGAAGATGACGATCCGTTACTGGCATTGCTCGAAGAGTACACCAAAGGCGACTTGAACCAAAAACAATCACAGATCAAAACAACTACGAATAAAAATAAAAATGCCCCAGTTGTTGTTGTGCTAGATCCAGGCCATGGTGGTGAAGATCCCGGCGCTATAGGATATAAAAAGACCCGAGAAAAAGATATTGTTTTACAAATTGCTCGCCGGACTTACAACCTGCTAAAAAAAGAGCCAAATATAAAAGTCTACATGACGCGCAACGAAGATGTCTTTATCCCTTTAAATGTGCGAGTTGCAAAAGCTCGCTCGTTGCATGCAGATCTGTTTATCTCAATCCATGCTGATGCCTTTACCAACCGATCGGTAAAAGGATCGACAGTTTTTGCCTTATCAACCAAAGGTGCCAGTAGTTCAGCAGCTAGCTATTTAGCGCAAACTCAAAATAAAGCTGACCAAATCGGTGGCGTTAGCCGTAGTGGTGATAAGTACTTAGATAATACAATTTTAGACCTGGTACAAAAAACCACACTAAGTAATGGTGTGTTATTGGGTAATGCCATTTTAAATCGTATGAAAGTGGTCAATCAATTACACAAACCATCAATTGAAAAAGCAGGTTTTGCGGTATTAAAAGCCCCCGATATCCCTTCTGTTTTGGTTGAAACAGCTTTTATCAGTAATATAAATGAAGAGAAAAAGCTAAAAACGGCTTCATTCCAAAATCAGATATCAAAAGCCATTTTAAATGGTATTAAAGATTACTTAAAAAAACGTAAGAATTAGTTTTGTCAAAAACTTTCAGAAAATACCTACGTTTTAGTATAAAACTATTGAATGATGACTAAACGCCGTTCAGCATCTAACTCAGGAATCGTTAATTTAATATCTTGTTTCAAAGTAAAACCGGCAGGAATAGCATCGATTTCACTTCCTTTCAGCGCATAAAAAGATCCTTGTTGATTCGGCAAATGTTTACACCAATTAAGCATATCTTGCAAAGAGGCAAAAGCCCGACTAATTACACCGTCAAACTGTTTATCGCAATAGGCTTCAATTCGGCTCTGAACGGGATTAATATTAGTCAGTTTTAGTTCAAATTGTACCTGCTTTAAAAAGCGAATACGCTTGCCTAAACTATCAACTAAATCAAATTGTTTATCAGGATTGATAATGGCCAACGGAATGCCCGGTAAGCCCGGTCCGGTGCCAACATCAATAAAACTGTTACCAACTAAATAAGGTGAAACGACAACGCTGTCCATGATGTGTTTTATCAACATTTCATTAGGATCACGCACAGCGGTTAAATTATAAGCTTTGTTCCACTTATTAAGCATTTGAACATAATCAATTAACTGATCTATTTGCTGATCTGTGATCAAAAGATCCGTTTGATCAATTAGATTAATGAGTTTCTTTTTTAACATAATTTTTCTTTTTTAAATAAACCAATAGCATCGAAATAGCCGCAGGTGTAATACCTGAAATGCGTGAAGCTTGACCAATTGAAACTGGCTTGTGTTGTTTCAACTTAGCCACCACTTCATTCGATAACCCCGATATTTCGGCATAATCGATATGCGCCGGAATTAATGTCTCTTCGTTGCGTTTTTGCCGCTCGATTTCTTCAATTTGCAGCTTAATATAACCATCATATTTAACTTGAATTTCAACTTGTTCAGCCGCTTGCGCATCATTCAGACCTGGTGCAAACAATGACAATGATTTTAATGTTTGATAACTCATTTCAGGACGTTTGAGTAACTCTTCACCATTAGCTTCTTTGGTTAAATTGGCGCTTAATACCGCATTAACTTCATCAATAGTTTCAATATGCGGATGCACCCAAATGTCTCGTAATCGAGCTCTTTCTTGTTCAATGGCTTCAAATTTTTCATTAAATCGCTGCCAACGATAATCATCAACCATGCCTAACTTGCGGCCGATCTCGGTTAGACGAATATCAGCATTATCTTCCCGAAGCATTAAACGATATTCAGCTCGCGAAGTAAACATACGATAAGGTTCATTTGTCCCTAAAGTACAAAGATCGTCAACCAGTACCCCTAAATAAGCTTGATCACGAGTTGGATACCATTGATCTTGATCATAAACAAATCTGGCAGCATTTAATCCCGCTAACATCCCTTGCGCCGCAGCCTCTTCATAACCGGTCGTTCCGTTGATTTGACCGGCTAAAAATAGCCCTTTGATCACTTTACTTTCAAGTGTAGGTTTAAGATCCCGTGGATCAAAATAATCATATTCGATCGCATAACCCGGTCTGACAATATTGGCATTTTCAAGCCCTTTCATACTACGCACAAAAGCAAGTTGCGTATCAAATGGTAAACTTGTTGAGATCCCATTTGGATAGATCTCGTTGCTGTCTAATCCTTCCGGCTCAAGATAGATCTGATGCGAATTACGATCAGCAAAACGCATTATTTTATCTTCAATAGAAGGGCAATATCTTGGACCAACCCCTTCAATAACACCTGTATACATTGGGCTACGATCTAAACTGTTACGAATGATCTCGTGGGTTGTTTCATTGGTACTTGTTATATAACAAGGGATCTGTTTTGGATGCTCACTTGCATTGCCTAAAAATGAAAAAACCGGAACAGGATCATCACCATACTGTGTACCTAATTTTGAAAAATCAATGGTTCTGGCATCAATTCTTGGTGGCGTTCCTGTTTTTAAGCGCCCCATTCTAAAAGGGTATTGGTGTAATGATTTAGATAAGCCGATCGCTGCAGGATCCCCTGTTCGTCCGCCACTGTAATTATCTAAGCCAATATGGATCTTACCGTCTAAAAATGTTCCAGTTGTGAGTACAACCGCTTTAGCTTTAAAGCTGACACCCATTTGGGTTTTTACACCGACGATCTGATCGTTTTCGATGATCACATCTTCAACCGATTGTTGGAATAACATTAGGTTTTCTTGGTTTTCAAGCGTTGTGCGGATCACTTTACGGTAAAGCGATCGATCTGCTTGAGCACGTGTTGCCCTAACTGCTGGACCTTTACTGCTGTTTAAGATCCTGAACTGGATCCCAGCTAGATCGATAGCATGTGCCATTAACCCACCCATTGCATCGATCTCTTTAACCAAATGTCCTTTGCCGATCCCGCCAATAGCTGGATTACAGGACATTTGACCTAACGTATTGATATTATGGGTTAAAAGAAGTGTTTTGCGGCCCATTCTTGCTGATGCCATGGCAGCTTCTGTTCCTGCATGACCGCCACCAACAATGATGACATCAAAAAGATCCGGATAAAACATATAAAGCCTCGTTGTTATTTATCTATCGGTGATCGTATTTTTTTGATCGGGTGATCTGATTTAATTTAGCGTTAGGAATTGTACTCATCTTTTCAGTTACGTCAAATGATCTATTTTGATCGCGCTTTAAATTAAATAAGATCTTTTATGTGATCTTTTTTATTTTTACTACTATTAGTGTGGATCCTTTTTGTTGATAACTAGGTTTTCTTGCAATTTTATAGGATCTTATCGATCGTGAAATTCTGTTAATTGATCGGATCTTTTTTTGGTTAAAGCTGTTGATAATTGTTTTAGTTATCCACAGAAGATTTATTTTTTTAGGTTATTAATACCCTCATCACAGCTTATTAGGGGAATTTGTCACAGAGTTATCCACAAAAATTAAGTTTGATCGCTTGTTTTTTGTCCGGTTTTCTTGCAATTTTTCTTCTTGAATAAGAACAATAATAAATAACATAACTCTATTTGATAGCATTACATATTATAAATGCGTGTATAAAATAAGTTAGTCTGACGGTAAAAGTGTAATTGAAACAGATAATGAAAAAGTAGTGATCAAAAAATTCATTTATTCAATAAACGCTATTTCAAAACACTATTAAGATCTCAGGCAATATACAATCAAGCAGAGCCTTTTTGGGCTGGCGTTATGGAAGTAATCTAAATCTAAAATAACACGAAAAATTCTGTGTGAAATTGCTCAAAGCCAATAGGAATCATTACAAGATATTGCAATAAAGAATAAATATGCTAAGTTGCCCATAAAGGCAATATCAGATTTACTTTAAGTTGCTGTAAATGATTATCTTTAATAAAGCACAATAGATGTTAATAAGATTAACTCACAAGTGTAAGGAATTTATATGAAAAAGATACTAATATTAATTACTGCCATGTTTTTATTCGGATGTAATGAGAAGACCTATACTGTAGAAGACTTCAAAAATAACAAAGAACTACTCGATCAATACCGTAAAAAATGTATCAACGGTGAAATTTATGGTGATAGCTTAAATTGTCAAAACTCGCACAAAGCCTTAATTTTACTTAACAGACCAACTAATACCGGAAAATGGACTGATTAATTTAAGATTATGACATTTAAGCGCATAAAAATCACACATGTGGCTTTTAAAGTTCTATCTGTGATAAGTTTATAGCGTTAATTTGCTCTTTATTTATTATAAACTTATCATCTTGTATTATAATTCTCTCTCCTTTTTATATGAAAGTGATTGATTTTTATAAAAGCAAATTTATACTTATCATGTATGTATTTTTATTGTGAGGTTACTTTATTACTCTTTCACAGTTACCTTTACCTTTTTCATCACCTAATAATGAAACCTTTGATAGTTTTTATGTAGGTGATAATCAATTATTGCTTGAATCATTACAAACCTTATTTGATAAGGAAGGTTTTAGTGTCTTTTATTTATGGTCGGCTAGCGCTGCTGGTCGGACGCATTTATTACATGCAGCAAGTCAAAATAAATTAGCGAGTTATATTCCTTTAAAACAGTATTATCACCTTGTTCCCGAAATTTTACAGGGGTTAGATAATTATGATTTAGTCTGTTTAGATGATATTGATGCTATTGCCGGACATCGTCATTGGGAAGAGGCTATTTTCGATCTATTTAATCGTTTAACCGAAAAAAATATTAGTAAGTTGTTAATTACAGCCAGTGCACCACCAAGACAGATCGCTTTTACGCTACCGGATTTAGTTTCCAGATTGACATGGGGGCAAGTTTATCAATTAAAACAACTTAGTGATGATGATAAACTTAAAGCACTGCAATTAAGAGCACAGTTAAGTGGTTTTGAATTATCAACCGAAGTGGGTTTATTCTTATTAAAACGTGTTAATCGTGATATGCGAACACTATTTTCTTTACTGGAAAAGTTTGAGGTAGCAACGTTAGCTCAACAACGTAAATTAACCATTCCTTTTATTAAACATATTTTGGATTTGTAAAATGAGTAAAAAACCTGAAGCTATCGTTTTTTTTGATTTAGATGGCACATTATTTAACAGTCAAGTTGATGTATTACCTAGCTCTTATCAAGCCATAGAAAAGTTAAAGCAAAATAATATTATACCAATGCTCGCAACGGGCCGTACTCCTTGTGAGGTGGCTAATTTAATGCGAACAACACATATCAATTCGATTGTTGGTATGAATGGGCAAGTTGTGGTCTATCAAGGGGAAGTTGTTTACACCAATAACATAGATAAAAATGTTATAACCCGTATTTATGAATTTTCACAGCAGCAAATGAATATTCCTTTAGCATTTTATAACTATAAAACGATGAGGGTTTCGGAAAATAGCCAGCCTGCGAACACTTTTTACCACTATTTAAAACAAGAAGTGCCACCAGTTGATGATCAGATCTATTTAAAAGAACCTATTCAAATGCTATTGCTACTTTGTGAGCAGGGCGAAGCTAATTATCGTGATGTTTTCCCGGAGTTAACCTTTATTCGTAATACCCCTTATTGTGTCGATGTCTTTAATCACGGTGGCTCCAAAGGAAATGGTATTAATGAGCTGTTAAAAACCAAAGGATTTACTGATGTGCCGACCTACGCTTTTGGTGATGGTATGAATGACTTTGAAATGTTTTTAACTGTTGATCATCCTATCGCAATGGGTAATGCGGTCGATGATTTGAAAGCGCAAGCTGAATATATTACCGATACCAATGATAATGATGGCATTGCTAAAGCGTTGCAAAAATTTGGGTTAATCTAATCAATAGCTATAAAAAAATCATCTAATATAAACAATTAGATGATTTTTTAGTTGCGTTTTTATTTGTGTTTAATGATGTTTGAAACCAACATTATTATTACCAAAACAGTTGTCGTAATCATATCCGGTTAACTCTTTGACTAATTGTCTTATTTCCGGTGTAGCATCTTGTTTTTTACCACCATTTTTAAGTCTATCAAGTTCTTGAATAATCTGGGCGTGGGTACCTTTATCCAATTTCATTCGATAAGTGAAGATAATACCTAAAATCGCCATGCCGCATACCCCAAATATCATCACCATATTAATAGCAGTAACGGCGCTTTCTGGTTGTACGGTGTTGACGCCTGAGACAAATCCGGAAAACTTCAAAACAAGCCCAAGAATAAAGACAATGGTTGCACGCATTAATTTACCGGCCATTGTCATCGCCCCTGCATAAATACCTTCACGACGTCTTCCGGTAAGGACTTCGTCGATATCAGCTAAAAACGTATACACACTCCAAGGAATATAGTAAACACCGCCGGTACCTAATCCAAACCAAATTGTAATGCCAATGACGATCCAAGTTACATGTGGCATATTTAGATAATAGATACCAATATAGCCAATTACCGATGAGATAACGATCAATATGGCGATAACAAACGGTCTTTTAAATCCACGTTTTACGCACCATGCCATAAAAAATGCGGTTGAAATTAATTGACAGATACTACTTAGACTATTCATTTCTGATACAAATGTTTTCGGTTGTCCTAAGTTAAAAACCACAAAGTAGGTAAATGTTGCAGCAAATAGCCATTCAGCGCCAAAACCAAATAAATACATACCTAAATGATTTCGGAAAGTTTTTAAACGGAATGTTGAAAACACATCAGAAAATAATTTTACAATACTTTCCCAAAGACCGGATGTGGTTTCATCTTCAATTTCATCGGCTGGTTTTTCCCAACTATTGGCATAAAGCATAATCAGCGCAATAGCCATGATAGTTGCATAAGTGATACCGGTAAGTAAGAATGGTAATGGTGAATCTTTGCCTTTAAATAGATAGAAAAATACCCCCGGGATTGCCGCAGCTAAGAAGTTAGCAACTTTACCAAACATCGCTTTAGAACCTGCCAGATAAGTTCTTTGATCGAAGTTTTTAGTCATCTCTACCGGTAAGGTATTATATGGAATCATAATCATGGTATAGATGAATTCAAATAGAATATAGGTGGTTAAGTAGTACCAAAAATTCATGCCATCAATCCACAATAATGGATAAATAATCATGCAAGGAATGGCTAACAAAATAAAAAATCGACGGCGACCAAAGCGACGTCCTAATTTAGTATGATTAAAATTATCCGTGATAAATCCCATTAAAGGATTTAAGATAACATCTAAATAGGTCGCTATTGAAAATATTAACGTTGCTTGAAAAGCCGAAAGGCCACAGAAGGTTGTATAAAAGTAAAGTAGCCAAGCCGCACTAATCGCCAGCGCTCCACTTCCTATCAAGTTACCACTCCCATACGAAAATCGAGTTAGTGTGGTTATCTTTTTTTGATTGTCAGCCATAAATCTCTTTCCTTTAATAATGAAATGCTGTTTTAAAAATATTATCTAAAGAATACTAAATTTATTGAAATTTACTTTAAATTTTTTTAAGAAATGTGATATGGGTAACAATTTATTTGTTTTTTAAAGATTAATTTATCGTGAAAAGTAAAAATAAAATGATAACTATCATATAGTTGAAAAAAATTTATCACTGTTTATCTAAACTGTGATCTTATTAACAGAAAAATAGATTAAAAACATAAAAAATATAAAACAGTATTTCAAAAATAAGAATTAGGGATAAGGTGACAGTGATGCGTCATATAAAATTAAAAAAAATTTCTTTAATGGTGTTTATTTCGACATTTTCGGCATATGCATTTGCCGGATCAGGTCAAACGACTTTTCAATATGAGCATAATTGGAAATCGATGGATCGAATTCATGCTGATACTTTGAAGTTAATTCATAAAACAGATGATAATTGGCAATTTGAATTTAAGTTTGGTGTAACCGAAGGTGGCGGAAATAAACGCGATACTTTATATGATGATATGTATGGTGGATCTGGTGGGGTCGTTATTCAAAAAGCATTTAATCTTCCTAATGGCTTTGGATCGTTAATTCCGGCATTAGAATTAGGCTTTGGTAAAGATTTAACGCTTTATCAACCAGGTTTAAAGTACAGTTATAAATTTAATAGTGACTGGTCAAGTAGCTTACGTTATCGCTATGAATGGAAAAAAATATCCCAATCAGAGCGCTATAAAACAGCCAAAATTGCCGGTAATCGGGTCAAATATCTCGCAAGCAGCAATACCGGAAGGCATCGTTTAGATTGGGCGTTAAACTATTCAGGATTAAAACGACTTAATCTTGCCTATACCTTTAATTATTATATCGGTGATTTTACCAATGACTCCTATAAAGTGGTAAATAACAAGCTGGTTAAAAATAAATATAAAGCTTATAACAACAAAAAAACTGATTATGAGCAAGAATTTAAAATAACGTATAACTACTCAAAACTATTTCGCCCCTATTTTTCGATTTCCGATGTTTCTAAAAATAAAACAACAGATACCAGACAGGCTAAATTTAAAGTTGGCTTCAACTACAATTTTGGGCAATCAAATAGCGCTGCGCCTAATTTTGCTTATAAAACCTTTTTCAAATATATGCATAATTATGGGCTAAATTCCCACTACCATAGCGATAATTTTGGCTTGCATCTCGACTTTGCTAACAAAGGTTATTTAGGCATCGGAATTAGTACTTATAATCAAATGAAAAACAAAATGTTTTTCGAAAATTTAGTCTCCAGTCATTATCAAATGTATGGTGGTTACCATTTCTACCTTGCTGATAATTGGGTGTTGACCCCGAATATGGAAGTAAGATTCTATTCAGGCGGCGGCTATAAAGCGAAAAATAAAGAAAATATTCCACATTATCAATTAGGTGATGTGAGTGACTCACAACGTCCGGGAATGCGATATGCACCAGCATTGAAACTAACTTGGTTAGCAACTGACGATCTTTCATTGTATGGTCAGTATCGATTTGAATATCGCAAGGTTTCGCGTAGTAAGCGTGAAGATAGTGTTCAAGGCTATGTTAATAACCGTTCGCGTAATCGTTTTGATATTGGCGCCAATTATGCCTTATCAACTGATTGGAATATTGGATACCGATTTGCTTATTTTAGAGCTAACTATGTATTACAAAATGATAAAAAGCATGACTACCGACAAGAAATAGATATCAATTGGCAAGCCACAAAAGATTGGCAAATTAATTTTGCAGCAGAAGATGTTGCGAAAAAAGTTCACTCTGATGCAAGGGAAACTAAATTAGGATTGGGATTAAGTTACCTATTTTAATTTTGCTTTGAGCGATCCAAATCATAGTAAAACTTATTTTGGGGTGAAAATATGATAAAAAAATCAATTTTAGGCTTTTCAATGCTGGCTTTGCTGGCCGCTGAGACCAATGCCAGCACCTTATTACAAGGTCATGTTTATGTGAATAAACCGGTTGCTAATACTGTAGTGACCATTCGTGATGCCAATAATAAAACCTTGAAAGTGACAACCGATCATCAAGGATTTTATCAACAAGATGTTTCACAATTATCAGCCCCATTGGTGCTATTTGCTGATAACAATTTATTGAATCGAGCTGTGCAAAAGGGCGTTTGTGCCGGCAACTGTATTGTTGCAATGGTGAGTTCATTACAACAAGATCAGGTTAACACTGCCAATATTAATCCATTAACCGACTATTTTGTTAGCGAAGTAGCGAAGCAAATTTCGCTTGTTGGTCCTGAGCAACTGATTGAACAAAGCGTTATATCGCCAATAAGTGACGATATTTTAACTAAAGCAGAAGAACAATTACATACGCTTTTTGATCAGAGTTTACGTCAAGCCGGGATCGCCGATCGATTATTTGATCCTGTGAGCACAAATGATCCTGCCCTAAACCGTTTACTCGATCTTATTATTTTCAATCGAGGCTATCACTCGGTCAGTGGCGAGGTGGGCGCAACTGTTTTGTTGGATATGCGTTTTAAACCGATAAGTCAACAATCGGTTTTTGATTATGATCGTGCTGTAAAACAAAAAGAGGAAAATATTAAAGCTAAAAAACGTATTTTTATTGTTGGTGATTCAACCGCATCTAACTATGATCTCAACGTTTATCCAAGAATGGGGTGGGGACAAGTATTTGACCAGCTTCTTGATAAACAAGCCAACATTGTTGTGATAAATAGTGCACAATCGGGGCGCTCCAGCCGTAGTTTTGAGGCAGAAGGTTGGTTTGATCTGATCAAACCGCTCATGCAAAAAGGCGATTATTTGTTTATCGCTTTTGGTCATAACGATGAAAAATGTGATGCAAGCAATGTCAAACGAGGGCAAGCTGATGTCAGTCATTTATGTACTTACCCTAACGATGCTAATAATCATAAGCAGTATCCGGCAGATAAGGTAAGTATGTCTTTTCAAACCTCCCTTGAGCGTTATATAAATTTTGCTAAACAAAAGCAAATGACCCCTGTATTAATGACGCCGGTTACTCGATTTCGTGATGCCAATAATAAAATTGCTTATCAAAATCAAAGCACTTTGCCAGTAAGCCATATGCATTACACCGGTAATAAACCGGGTTTTGCTTATTTTGGTGATTATGCCAATACCATTAAATATACCGCTAACGCTAATCAAGTTGCACTCATTGATTTAGAGACATTGAGTATCGAATTTGCTAACTTACATAAACATGATTGGCAATCTTACTGGTTAGTTATCGATCCGAATAATCCAAACTACCCATACTACAAAACACAGTCAACAGGGGTGATAGATCATCCAGATACGACACATTTTCAAGAAAAAGGCGCATTAGCTATCGCCAAAATTATTGCTAATGCCATAAATAACGATCCTTGGTTACAACAAGGAATCACTTTTGATCAAAGTCAGATAAACTAATAAAAAGGTATTTGTTAAATGAAAAAATTAATCATTGCGCTATTCATTCCTTTGGCAATTAATTCATCTATTGCAGCATGCCATGCATTATCTCCTTCACCTATCAAAATTAGCGAAGCTCGTGATGTTGCACCTAGAGACGGTTTTGGTGGTTATGATTTAGCGACAAATACCGGCACGATTGGTGGTGCTAAAGCAAATGAAAAAATGATCTTTATGGTGAGTAACAAACAAGATCTTTTAGATGCGATTGCGATCAATAAAAATCAGCCTCGTATTATTCAAGTTTCCGGGATCATTGATCTTAGTAAAAATAAGCCGTACCAAAATTTTGACGATCAAAAATCACGATCCTTAATCAAACTACCAAGCAATACAACATTAATCGGTATTGGCAATAATGCTGGATTTATTCATGGTTCGATAGTGCTATCAAACGTTAGTAATGTCATCATCCGTAATTTGAAGATTGAAGCCCCCGTTGATGTTGAGCCGAAATTTGAAGAGGGTGATGGCTGGAACGCCGAATGGGATGGCATTAATATTATCACTTCAAGCTATATCTGGATCGATCATGTCACTTTTACCGACGGCCAATTTACCGACGATAAATATCAAGAAAAAGCAGGTTACAAATATGTACAACACGATGGTTTATTAGACATTAAGCGTGGTAGTGATTTTATTACCGTTTCTTATTGCTTGTTTGAAAACCATGATAAAACCATGTTAATTGGTCACAGTGATAAAAACGCCGAGCAAGATGAAAACAAATTAAATATTACGCTTCATCATAATGTTTTTTCTGATATTGGCCAACGTGCTCCAAGGATTAGATTTGGCAAGGTCCATATGTATAACAATCTCTTTAAAGGCACTGTTGATACATCTAAAACTGCCTATCCTTACCTTTATTCAATCGGTTTAGGTTATAAAGGCAGCGTTCTTTCAGAAAAGAATCAATTTATGATTACTGGCCTGAAAGACAGTTGCAAAATAGTCAAACAGTTTAAAGGCAATAATCTTCAAGATAACCACTCTTTATTCAATCAATCAACGGTTAATTGGTCGTCGTGCGGCTTTGATAATAAGGTAACTTGGTCTGTTCCTTATCAATACACGCTAGATGATGCTAAGTTTTTTGCTAAGCAATACTCACGCTTAGTAGGTAATGGAAAGCTTTAATAATCAGTACAAATAAACTGTTAGGATACATAATGAAAAAAATATTTACTTCGGCACTTTGTCTATCAGCGCTCTATTTTGGCACTGCTGATGCACAACAATGGAAAACAATAGCCTTTGGTCAATCAACAGATTTAAACTTTGCTTCACTTATTAAGCCCGAAAAAGTCGGAACCAATAATGCGTGGATTGCAGGTCAAAGTTCATTTTTAATCCCTAATCAGCCCTATCAATTGCCGGCTGATTTTTATCTTGAAAGTCGAGGCGGTAAAATAGCTAACTCACATGATGGAATGGTGGTTTTTTACACTCAATTACCGGTTAATCAAACCTTTACTTTAGAAAGTGATGTTACCTTAGAACAGATTGGCCCGGAAGTCGACGGTAAAACTCCGGCAGCACAAGAAGCTGTGGGTTTATTTGTGCGTGATACTATTGGCGTTGCCAGAAGTGATCCTCAGCCGGCAGGTTATGAGGAGTTTCCCAATGCTTCAAATGTTATTATGAATGCCTTAATTACCCAAAATAAAAAGAATGATAATTTAGTCAAAGTCACCGCATTGGTGCGTGATGGCGTAAAAAAAGCTTGGGGTAATGAAGGTATATCAATTAATAAAGATGATTATGTTCAAAACGTCAATTATGTTGAGGTTAAAAATATGCATTTAACCCTAACACGAACGGCTGACAAATTTATTTTAGCGATGAAAGACAACGCTTCAGGAGTGGTGAATAAATGGCAAATGAATGACTATCAAGGCTTTATGAATCAACAAGATAACACCAATATTTATGTCGGTTTTTTTGCTTCGAGAAATGCTAAAGTTGAGTTCAAAAATTCGGCATTAACCCTTGGTGATGAGCTGGTCAACTACAGCCAATTACCGGAAAAACCACCGGTTATTGTGGATATTAAGCCAACATTAACCCTCGCTTCACCACTCAAGGTTTATCATAAAAACTACACATTACAATTTTTCCCTAACACGTCAGGGACAGTTTTTGTAAAAGAGATCAATAAAACATTTACTGCTAAAGTGGGTGAATTATTACAAATTACAACCGAATTATCACAAGGGGCTAATACCTTCACGGTCGAATTTAAAGATCAGAATAAAACCAATAGCCAAACCTTTACGGTAAATCTGGATAAATCAACAATTGAAAACTTATCGCATATTGTTGTTTCCCCTACTGGTAAAAGTCACAATCAAGGGACAAAACGCTCGCCAGTTGATCTACAAACAGCTATCAATAGTGTTGAGCCAAATGGTGTGATTTATTTAATGGATGGTTATTATAATGGCGTAACTATTACCCCAACATTGAGTGGTTTACCGGGCAAATTAAAAACCATTGAAGCGATAAATAAACATAAAGCGATATTTATCAATGAAACATTTAATTTAGATGGTTATTACTGGTCAATAAAACAGGTAATTTTTGACGGTAATATTGATGATAAAGATAATCAACCTGCCTATTTAAGAATTGCCGGTAGCCATAATATTATCGATCAAGTTATCACCCGTAATAATAGCGATACCGGATTAGCCATTTCTGCTAAAAGCAAAAATCGACTGTTTTGGCCGTCTTATAACTTAGTACTTAATTCTGATTCCTATAATAATATGGATAAATCCGGTAAAAATGCCGACGGTTTTGCCGCTAAGTTAGGGGTTGGTAAAGGTAATGTGTTTAGAGGGTGTATTGCGCATAACAATACCGACGATGGATTCGATCTGTATAATAAGATTGAAGATGGCCCTAACGAACCGGTTTTAATTGATAGCTCGATAACTTATTCTAACGGTTTTCCATTCTCTAAACCCAATATAGCTAAAGGTAGTATTGGTAATGGCTTTAAATTAGGCGCTGAAGGGCAGCCAGTAAACCACAGAATTATCAATTCCATTGCGTTAAATAATAATATGGATGGATTTACTGATAATTTTAATACCGGTTCTTATACAATAAGTAACAATATCGCTATCAATAGTGCCAGATATAATTATATCTTACGGGCTAATCCTTATACCTTTTTAAACCCGGTGGTAACTTTTGAGCATAACTACTCTATTCGTGATAGCTGGCAATCGGTGATTAAAGATTCATTAGGACCACAAGTTGTTGTTAAAGATTTTCAATCTGTTACGCGTGATGCATTGTGGAAAGATGATATTAAATTCACAATAACACGTGATCAAAACGGAAATATTGTTTTACCTCCCGAATTAAAAACATTAATTGACCAGCACTTGGTTAACTAGTTAATAATCAATGTTAGCGCTAAACCAACAATTGGGTTTAGCGCACAATATCACGGTATACTGATTTTATTTTTACCAACATCAACCCTTATTGCGTTTATATTGTTGCAGCTAATTTTAATTGTGCTGACGGTTTATCTTTGGGATACGTAAGTGAGATAAGTGATTAGATGATAATTGGATTAAGACGATATAGATTTGCCATTTCATGCAACGACCGTTACGTTTGAAATGGCAAATAAGCCATGATAATTAAGCTAGTAGGCTTTTAATATAGGCAGTGATTTGAGGATCTTGGCTATTTTCAAATAGGCATTTTTGGAAACGTTCGCCTTTGATTGCATCTTTTAACAGTGATTGATCAATTGATTTTAATGATTCAATTAAGCTTTTACCTGCGGCGTTTTTCATTTCATTTAAAATAATAGCATTCGCATTTTGCGATTCACGGCGCTCCGGTGGGTAACCTAAGCCTTTTTCGCCTTCAAATGCTTTTTCAAAAATATAGCGCGCGTTTAGTTCAGCACCCCAACCAAATCCTTTGGCAAAAGCGAGAGATAAAGCATTGCCATTATTAACTTGAGCAAATAAATAAGCGTCAGTAGGCTCAATACAATAACCACAATTAACGCCAGGAAAAGCATTTAATGCCATTAGTGCGCCTTGCCCGGTACCACAACCGGTAATAACGAAATCAACCGCTTTACTGTTTAATAAAATAGCGCCAATAATACCCAAATGAACATAAGTTAATTTATTGTCATTGTCGCCATCCATGCCGACATTAAAAACGGTATGGCCGTGCTTTTCCGTCGCATTTTTTAATTCATTTAGAATAATTGGATTTTTAGCCGCTTGGCTAAACTCATTCATTAGTGCTATTTTCATGATTTACCTCTAATTTTGTTAAAATAATAACAAATTACATAAAAAACAGATCCTGCGTTTGTTATTAATGTGCTTTATATCGATTATAAACGTGCAAAAAAATATAGCAATTTTTTTAACTAAAATAAAACGATGTTTTAATAAATTTATTGCAATGTGATGAAAGTCACAAAACCATCCCCTTTTTTATATTACTATAGCCCAAAATAATAATTTAAGTCTTTTATACATTTAATTTTTTTAGATTCAGGGAGTTTATATGGCTAAGGGGAATATTGTACAATTATCATTTTCATCCTTTGTAGATGATGATTCAAAAAATGAAATTATCCGACTCACACCGGAAGGTGTGACATGTCATCGTAATTATTTTTACCAAAAATGTTTTACCAATGATGGTCGAAAAATCCTCTTTGCCGGTGAATTTGACTCCAATCGTAACTACTATTTGCTCGATCTTGAAAATCAGACCGCTAAGCAGCTTACTGAAGGCGCTGGCGACAATACATTTGGCGGCTTTTTATCGCCGGATGATAAATTTTTATACTACGTTAAAAATGAGCGTAACTTACAACAAGTAAACCTTGAAACCCTTGAAGAAAAAAATGTTTATACCGTGCCAGAGCAGTGGGTTGGTTATGGTACTTGGGTCGCTAATAGTGATTGTACCGAAATTGTTGGCATTGAAATCGATAAAAAAGATTGGACACCTTTGACTGATTGGACGATTTTCAAAGCGTTTTATGATAAAAACCCACATTGTCGGTTGATCAAAATTGATATTGCAACAGGCGTTGCAACAACGGTAATTGATCAAAATGTTTGGTTAGGTCACCCAATTTTCAGACCTTTCGATGACAATACCGTCGCTTTTTGTCATGAAGGACCGCATGACTTAGTTGATGCCAGAATATGGTTAGTGGATCGTGACGGTAACAATGAGCGTAAAGCTCATGACAATTTACCGGGAGAGAGCTGTACCCACGAGTTTTGGGTACCGGACGGTTCCGGGCTTGCTTACGTTTCATATATGAAAGGGCGGCAAGAGCGTTATATTCGACTTTATAACCCAGTTACCAATGAAGATAAACAAATTATGGAAATGCCCGCCTGCTCACATTTAATGAGTAACTTTGACGGAACACTTTATATTGGTGATGGCACCGGAAGCCCTGTTGATGTCATTGATACAAGTGGCTACAAAATAGAAAATGATCCTTGGCTCTATATTTTAGCGCCTAAAACCCAAACAGCCCATAAACTCGTTAAACACAATAGCTCTTGGCGAGTATTAGACGGTGATCGTCAAGTAACGCATCCGCACCCTTCGTTTTCGCCTGATAATCAATATGTTTTATACTCATGTGATGCGCAAGATGAACCAGCACTTTATTTAACCAAAGTGCCAACTAACATTTTAAATGAAATGTGATAGACCGTGATTTGTCTGTCATAAATATAACGGAGAATATAACTATGTCGATTTTAAATAAATTTTCACTTAACAATAAAGTTGCGCTTGTTACCGGTGCCTCTTACGGTATAGGTTTTGAAATTGCAAAATCGCTTGCGTCAGCTGGGGCGAAAATTGTATTTAATGATGTTGTACCTGAAAACTTACAAAAAGGAATTGAATCGTATAAAGCTCAAGGTATTGATGCCCACGGTTATTTATTTGATATAACAGATGAAACAGCTGTTGAAAAAGCGATCGCTCAAATTGAACAAGAGCATGGCGTAATTGATATTTTAGTCAATAATGCTGGGATCATTCAACGAAAATCAATGTTAGAAACCAGCGCTGCCGAATACAGAAAAATTATTGATATCGATTTAACCGGTCAATTTATTATGGCTAAAGCCGTTCTTCCGTCAATGATTAAAAAAGGGAGTGGCAAAATCATCAATATCTGTTCAATGATGAGTGAGCTTGGCCGTGAAACCGTTGTCGGTTATGCATCGGCTAAAGGTGGTTTGAAAATGCTTACTAAAAATATCTGTTCTGAATTTGGTAGTGCCAATATTCAATGTAACGGTATTGGACCGGGCTATATTGCTACACCACAAACAGCACCATTACGTGAAAAACAAGCGGACGGATCTCGTCATCCATTTGATCAGTTCATTATCGCTAAAACTCCAGCTGGCCGCTGGGGCACACCTGATGATTTAGCCGGGGCAGCGGTTTTTTTAGCGTCGGATGCATCAAATTTTGTCAATGGCCATATTCTTTATGTTGACGGCGGAATTTTAGCCTATATCGGTAAACAACCTTAATTGTATAATATTGCAAAAAATTGACAGAGATAAGAGATAAAAAACACAGCTTTTTATCTCTTATCTGTTTTAAATATTTAGGAGTGAACTCATGTTTTGTTTTAATTCAGATTGTCAATTAATCGATTTAGGCAATGGTGTTAAACGTAAGATATTGGCGCATGACGGTAATATGATGGCCGTTGAAGTCCATTTTCAAACCGGCGCTATAGGGGCGATGCATCATCATCCTCATGAACAATTAACTTATGTGTTATCCGGTGAATTTGAATTTACCATTGGCGATGAAACTAAAATTGTTCGTGCTGGCGATACTTTATACAAAAAGCCTAATATTGAACATGGTTGCGTTTGTAAACAAGCTGGTGTACTGCTTGATATGTTTACGCCACAAAGATTGGATTTTTTATAAAATAGCTAGTAACGAGTCATAATTAAATATGATATAATTTCGACAGACTAAATTTGAACAAATATATCATTTTATAACTCATTAATAGCTAATTTTAGTAAGGAGATGTGCTTATCATGAACGATAGTTCACCAGAATCCGTTGCTTCAGTATTAAAAGTTTTTGGAATTTTAGAGGCTTTATCTGAGTCAAAAGACATTGCAATATCAGAATTATCGCAAAAAGTAATGATGCCTAAAAGCACAGCTTATCGTTTTTTACAAACTATGAAATCATTAGGTTACGTTAATCAAGAAGAGGATTCTGACAAGTATTCGTTGAATTTAAAACTACTTGATTTAGGTAACCGAGTGCTTTATCACCAAAACTTTTTGACCATTGCTGATTTAGAAATGAGAAAGTTACGTGATAAAACTAAAGAAACTATCCATTTAGCGGTTCGAGAAGGTGATCAAATTATCTATGTTAATAAAGTTGCTTCCGAACAATATAGCCTCTGTTTAACTTCGAAAATTGGTAATCAAGCCACAATTCACGCAAGTGGACTCGGTAAAGTCTTATTAGCTTGGCTCGATGACGAAAGCAAAAAAAGCTTAGTTAATGGTATTGATTTTGTCAGGTATACACCCAAAACCATTACCAGCAAAGAGGCTTTTTTAGCTGAACTCGATGAGGTAAAACGTTGTGGATATGGTAAAGATAATGAAGAATCTGAGCTAGGCTTACGATGCTTTGCGGTGCCGATTTATAATCGTTTAGGCAATATTATTGCGGCATTAAGCCTATCAACCTCAATTTTTCGATGCAACACTGCTGATGAAGAAGCGAAATTAATTAATGAAATCAGTCAGTCTGCGGCCAAAATTTCAGAGTTGATTGGTTATAACAAACAATCAAAAAATATTGATTAATTGCTGTTATTATTGATATATCACGCCTAAACATACCGCTTGGCTTGCGCCAGTCACTTCCGGAATATTCGAAGGAATATGATTAATGCGACAATAAGCCAGCCAAGCAAAAGCAATCGCCTCCATGTCATCACTGTTTATACCCACTTGATCGGTTTTCATTACCTGCCATTGAGGTAATAACATCGATAATCTTTGCATAATAAGCGGATTTCTTGCTCCCCCGCCACAAACCAATAGTTGGCAAGGTAGCTGTTTATTAATCGGTAATTTTCTAATCTCTTGTGCGATAGATAACGCCGTAAACTCAACTAATGTGGCTTGTATATCTTGAGGTAATAACGCAAATTGAGTCAGTTTTTTATGTAACCAAGGTAGATTAAATAACTCACGCCCGGTACTTTTAGGGGCAGGCATTTTAAAATAGTCTTCATCAAATAATTGGGACAATAACGCTTGATTAACCTTGCCTGTTTTCGCCCATTGCCCGTCTTTGTCATACCTTTTACTCAGATTTTGATATATCCAACTATCGAGTAATACATTACCCGGTCCGGTGTCATAACCAATAACGGCTTGATTGGGGATTAATACTGAAATATTACTGATACCACCAATATTTAAAACCACTCGATTAATCTGTTGGTTTTGCAGCACCGCTTTATGAAAAGCGGGCACGAGTGGCGCACCTTGCCCGCCGTAAGCCATATCTTTACGCCGAAAATCGGCAATTGTTGTGATTCCTGTTTTGGCAGCGATAATATTGGCATCGCCAATTTGCATCGTAAAAGGATATTGTGTGTTTGGTGCATGATAGACAGTTTGACCGTGACAGCCGATCGCTTTAATTTGCTTTCTATCAATATCATTTTTAAGTAAAAACTTATTGATGCTATCGGCATATAACAAACCCAGTTGGTGATCAAGCTCGCCTAAATTTTGCAGTGTTGTGTGCTTTGTTTCACAGAGGTTAAGTAACCGTTGTTTAATTGATTCCGGCATTGGCTCACAGTCACTGGCTAATGTCACAATCTTATTGGCGGTAATATCCACTAACGCCATATCAACCCCATCCATACTTGTTCCAGACATGACACCGATATATAAGTTTTGCATGGGTTATCCTTGTCGAATAATGTGACCGGTTAAGATATCTCTAATTTCCGAAGGTTGCGATCGATTACCTGTCTCACCTTGTAAAATTGGAAAATCCTCACCAAATTGTTTAGCAACTTCCGCCGCAGTTTTACAAGCCTGATAGCCCGATAAATTAGCACTGGTTGATACCAGTGGTTTACCGAATTGCTCACAAAGCTCGCGCACTAACGGATGCGCAGTTACACGTACGGCAATTGAATCAAATTGACCGGTTAAGAAGTAAGGCGTGCTAAGATTTTTAGGAAAAATCCAAGTGATTGGACCAGGCCAGCTATTCAAGGCTAATTGTTTTTGCTCAGCGGTGATAGCATTAAGATTGATATAAGGAGTCAGTTGTTGAAAATTACTGGCAATTAATATCAGCCCTTTATCAATTGATCGTTGTTTTAATTGTAGCAGTTTGAGTACAGCTGACTGGCAATCAGGATCGCAACCTAGCCCGAACACCGCTTCTGTCGGGTAAGCAATCACTTCCCCATTTTTCAATCGGATTGTTGATTGAGATAAAGATAATAAATTGGCCATTAAAATTTGAAAATTAACGAAAAGAATTGAAAATCATATTAAACCTAGCAAATCAGATTTGCAAATGTGCCAATATTTGCTTGAAGCCTAGGCTGGTTAGGTTAATAAAATGAGATTAAAGGTAAAACCTTTAACCATAAGCATTGGCAAAAGGCCATAAATCGATTATTCCCAGTTTAATTGTGGGTGATATTTTGCGGTTAACTCTACAGCTTGTTGCATATTAATGATACTAATTCTTGCGTCGATCAATGCGATTAATCCACGTGCGGCAATGTCACTATCAAGTGCAAAGCAATATGGCGTTTTTTTGACTATTTCATCGAGTAATGGGATATGTTGTCTGGCTAACATCACGCCATTTTGCCAAAATAGCACCGCATCTTGATCAGATATTAGTTGGGTATCAATAATCGATTGGTTAGCTGTTGAAATTGTATGTAACATTATTTTTCACTTTTTATACTTAAACGTATATATTTTCTGAAACTTCTTGACAAGATATCACGTTAATCTTGCATGGTACATCTTTAATAGTTATTAGTATATAATAAGGACTATTTATTGAGCAAAGAATTCGTCATGAAATCGATCATTTTAGCTAACGAGCACGAAACCATTTTGTTTGGTCAGCAACTGGCAAAACAATCGCTACACTATTTATTGAATCATGATAGTGCAATAGTTATCTATCTTATTGGAGACCTTGGCGCAGGAAAAACGACATTTAGTCGTGGTTTTTTACAACAATTAGGTCATATCGGTAATGTTAAAAGTCCAACCTATACTTTAGTTGAACCTTATGAGTTTGACGGGTTTAGTGTTTATCATTTCGATCTATATCGGCTTAGTGATCCTGAAGAGTTGGAGTTTATGGGGATTCGTGAATATTTTGCTGCAAAATCTATTTGCTTAATTGAGTGGCCCAATCAAGCTCAAGGTATTTTACCTAACGCCGATATCGAAATTCATTTGGATTATTTGGCGCTTGAACGTAGTGTTTGTTTAGAAGCAAAAACAGATACCGGCCAAGCTATTATCAATCAATTAAACGATGAACTAGTGAAAAAACAATGAAAAAACTACTCACTTTTTTAATGCTTTTACTTCTTTGCAGTTCAGCTTATGCCGCCAAAGTAATTATTGCTGTTGATGCAGGACATGGTGGTAAAGATTCGGGTGCAGTAGGTAAAAACAAATTGTATGAAAAGACAGTCACCCTGTCTATTGCTAAAAAACTGACTAATTTATTAAATAAAGATCCTCAATTTAGTGGGGTGCTCACTCGAACTGATGATAATTTTATTTCTGTTGCAGAGCGTTCAGAAATTGCCCGCAATAATAAGGCCAATTTATTGATTTCGATTCATGCTGATGCGGCACCAAACCGAAAAGCGACCGGTGCTTCAGTTTGGGTATTATCGACCAAACGGGCTGATACGGAGCTTGGTCGCTGGTTAGAGCAAGATGAAAAACAGTCTCAGTTATTAGGTGGCGCCGGTGATGCCTTGAGCGAAGATCACAATCCCCATTTGAGTCAAGCTGTGATTGATTTACAATTTTCCTACTCTCAACGTGTAGGATATGAGCTGGCAACGCAAGTGATAAAAGAGTTGAATCGGGTTATTAAATTACATAAACATAAGCCCGAACATGCAAGTTTAGGGGTATTACGTTCGCCTGATATTCCGTCAATCTTAGTTGAAGTGGGCTTTATTTCTAATCAAGGCGAAGAGAGCTTACTTGCAAATAATGCACATCAAGAGAAAATTGCCAAAGCAATTTATCGAGGTGTTAAAAACTATGTAAAACAAAATCCGAAATTTGGAGAGCAACATTAATGGCAATTCATATTCTATCACCTCAATTAGCTAATCAAATCGCAGCAGGTGAAGTGGTAGAACGACCGGCATCGGTTATTAAAGAGTTAGTTGAAAATAGCCTTGATGCCGGCAGTACACAAATCGATATTGATTTAGAACAAGGTGGCTGTAAGCTAATTCGTATTCGTGATAATGGTTGTGGGATAGCCAAAGATGAACTGGCTTTAGCCCTAGCGCGTCATGCAACCAGTAAAATTACTACGCTTGATGATTTAGATTCGATAATGAGCCTTGGCTTTCGTGGCGAAGCGCTAGCCAGTATTAGCTCTGTTGCCAGATTAACGCTAACTTCTCGTACGGCTGAACAATCAGAAGCATGGCAAGTTTATGCTGAAGGCCGGGATATGCAGCCAACAATCAAGCCTGCCGCTCATCCTGTGGGGTCAACAGTTGAAGTGCTTGACCTATTTTACAATACGCCGGCAAGGCGCCGTTTTCTTAAAACTGAGAAAACCGAATTTATGCATATTGAGGAGTTTGTCCGACGAATTGCGCTAGCTCGGCCAGATGTGACTTTTAATTTACAGCACAATGGTAAGCTCGTTAAACAGTATCGTACTCAAGAGTTAGCAAAAAGGGTTGAAATGGTTTGTGGTCGAGCGTTTATGCAAAAAGCGGTCAAATTGGATTGGCAACATGATGATTTAATTATTCAAGGCTGGGTAACCAGTAGCGAAGTGAGTGATCTGCAATATTTTTATGTTAATGGTCGAGTCATTAAAGATAAACTCTTAAATCATGCTTTACGACAAGCTTATGTCAGTCGTACTAATGAACAACAAAGTTATGTCGTATTTTTACAAATTGACCCTAAACAAGTCGATGTTAATGTTCATCCCGCTAAGCATGAAGTGCGTTTTCACGAAGCGAGACTTGTGCATGATTTTGTTTATCAAGCTATCGTTATGGCGTTAGAGTCTGATTTGCCTTCTATAGCCACAGACCAACCCGCTATTATGCCAAATCGATCTGCTGCCGGTGAAAACATCTTTAATCACCCTAAATCGCCGCAATCTTATCAAACCGCCAATCCGCTACCGAAAAAACAGGCTAATCATATTAAAGAAAATACAGCTTATGGGCAGTTAGTAAAGGTTGAGCCGCAACTGGAATTGGTTGCAGCATCTGAAGCGATTGAATCGTCACAAGATACTATTACTGAACCACAAAAAGCGGTGATAGATGCGTTATTTCCGAAACGAAATACGCCATTACAAACGTTACATCAACAGCTTGATAGTGCCTCATTAGTCCAATTTGGTCGGGTGTTAACGGTCATTCAGCCTGATATCGCCTTATTGGAAAAGTATGAAGATAATCAGCAAAAGTTTATGTTAATGAATCTACCAATTGCGCAACAAAAAGTAACTACAATCAAATTATTAACTCAAGAATCGGAAAAATTACTTATTCCACTGACTATTTTAGTTAATCATAAAGAACAGCAAGTGTTAGCCACTTATCAACCACAATTGCAGTTTTTAGGCTTTGAATTTTATGTTGATAAAGCTAAACTCCATTTACAAAGCGTGCCTAAAATGTTGCGAACAATGAATTGGCAACAGCTCTTACCTAGTTTAATCGCTTATCTGACATCGTCTGATAAAGACAACGAGAAGGGTATTGATCCAACGCAAATAGCAGCATGGTTAGCAAGCCAATGCGATGATAATCGTACGGCGAGTTGGAGCGTTGCCAAAGTGATACAACTATTAGCGCAATTAGAGCAGATTGATGCTCAGTTATTACAACAAACGACATTTTTACATCCCGTTGATCTCCAATCATTTACTCAATCAATGTTATCATGAACAAACCAAAAATTATTTCGTTAATGGGGCCAACCGCTTCGGGCAAAACCGCCTTTGCAATGGCTCTTGCTGATAAATACCCAATTGATATCATCAGTGTTGATTCAGCACTGATTTATCGAGGAATGGATATCGGTACCGCTAAACCCACTCAAGATGAACAAAAACAGTATCCACATAAGCTGATTGATATTTGTGATCCGGCGCAGAGCTATTCGGCTGCCAATTTTCGCCATGATGCGATAGTTGAAATTGAAAATTCACTAAAAAATGGCCGAATTCCATTATTAGTTGGTGGCACCATGCTTTATTTCAAAGCATTAATCGAAGGTTTATCACCGCTTCCGGCGGCAGATAGTGAAATTCGTCAGCAAATAGAAGAGAAAGCTAATCGATTAGGTTGGCAAGCCATTCATGAGGATTTAAAAAAGGTGGATCCGGTTTCAGCAAAGCGGATCCACCCAAATGACCCTCAGCGACTAAATCGTGCTCTAGAAGTCTATTTGATTACCGGTAAAAGCTTAACTGAGCTAACTGAGCAAAGCGGCGAAGCGTTGCCATATGACATCAAGCAATTTGCTATCATGCCACAAGATAGAGCAGAACTACATCAACGTATTGAACAGCGCTTTTTACAGATGCTAGATCAGGGATTTGAAGACGAAGTGAAAACATTGATGCAGCGATCGGATCTGCACTTGAATCTTCCCTCGATTCGTTGTGTTGGTTATCGGCAGATGTGGGAATATTTAACCGGCGATGTTAGCTATGATGAGATGGTATTTAAAGGTATTTGTGCAACTCGCCAATTAGCTAAAAGACAGATCACTTGGCTTCGCGGGTGGCAACAGCCAATTACTTGGCTAAACAGTGATAATAGCGAAACAATGCTTAATCAGATTTTTTAATCATTAAAAACTGGTCCGCTTCATTAATTGATAAATTATTTTGCATAACGTTACATTTAATGACAAATTTTTTTCAGTCTGTAAAGAAGTTTTAGGATATTACGACGTTTAAGCATAATTTTTCGTTTGTTTTGTGTTAATTTGTTAAAATTTTAGTTATTTGTGCATAAATTGCAGATGAGCGGTTTAAGAGTAGCCTTTTTTATGTTATTTTGATAATACTAAATAAGTGTTTTTTTGTTACTTACTAATAAAAAAATATTTTAACTAAAGTATAACTATCACACATACATATTTTATTTTATTATCATTTTAAAGGATAAACTCATGTCAAAAGGGCAGTCATTACAAGATCCTTACTTAAATTTGCTTCGTCGCGAACACATTCCTGTATCAATCTATTTAGTTAATGGTATTAAATTACAAGGACAAATAGAATCATTTGATCAATTTGTAATTTTATTAAAAAATACAGTGAGCCAAATGGTTTATAAACATGCTATCTCAACAGTCGTTCCTTCAAGACCTATTTCAGGATTGGTAACCCAGTCTGAAGAGGAAAGCGAAAGCTGATTATTTTCAGTGGAGAATTTGATTGTTTGAGCGATATAAAGGCGGTGAATCTGCCTTATTAGTCCATGTATTCTTCCCCCAAGAAAGCGATATCGAGGATCTAAAAGAGTTTGAAGTATTAGTTTCTTCAGCTCAAATAGACATTCTCGATATCGTGACAACTTCAAGAAAATCACCACAAGCCAAATATTTTATCGGCGAGGGTAAAGCCCTAGAAATCGCTGAAAAAGTTAAACAACTTGAAGCATCGGTTATTTTAGTCAATCATACACTAACACCCACTCAAGAACGTAACCTTGAAAAACTGTGCGAATGCCGTGTAGTTGATCGAACAGGATTGATTCTCGATATTTTTGCTCAGCGAGCCAGAACGCATGAAGGTAAACTGCAAGTAGAGTTAGCCCAATTGCAATACCTTTCCACTCGTTTAGTTCGAGGATGGACACATTTAGAACGCCAAAAAGGTGGGATAGGATTGCGTGGTCCCGGTGAAACTCAGTTAGAAACGGATAGACGCTTAATCCGGCATCGAATTCAATTAATTTTATCCCGACTTGCCAAAGTTGAAAAACAGCGTAATCAAAATCGCCAATCAAGAAACAAAGCCGATCTGCCTACCGTTTCATTAGTCGGTTATACCAATGCCGGTAAATCAACACTCTTTAATCAGTTAACAAATGCTGATGTCTATGCCGCAGACCAATTATTTGCAACACTCGATCCAACATTAAGGCGTATTATGGTCGATGATGTTGGCGAAGTTGTGTTAGCCGATACCGTGGGATTTATTCGTCACTTGCCGCATGATCTTATCGCAGCTTTTAAAGCTACTTTACTTGAAACGCAAGAAGCGGCACTACTGCTACATGTTGTTGATGCAGCCGATCCTAATTTACTGGATAATATTCATGCTGTTGATGAAGTACTGTTAGAAATTCAAGCACATGAAATCCCAACGTTATTAGTGATGAATAAAATCGATCTCATGGACGACAAACAGCCCTGTATTGATCGTGATGAAAATGGAATGCCAATTCGTGTTTGGATTTCTGCGCAAAATGGTTTAGGATTAGATCTCTTATTTATTGCATTAAAAGAAAGGCTTGCTAGACAGATTCAAGTTTGTCAATTAAGCTTACCAACTCATTTAGCCAGACTTAGAAGTCGTTTTTATCAGTTAAATGCAGTGGAACATGAATTCATTAATAAAGATGGTAGTTTTCATCTTGATGTGAGGATGCCTTTAATTGAATGGAATCGCCTCTGTAAACAAGAACCAGATCTGCTATACTTAACCAATACGCAAAATAACAACTAAACTAATTGTTAAATGGAGCATCTAAAATATGGCGTGGAATCAGCCCGGTAATAACGGACAAGATAACGACCCATGGGGAAATAACAACAAAAAACCGTCCAAATCATCAGGCGGTTTATTGGATATCATTAATAACCTTCTAAAAAAGGGTAACTCAGGAAACAATAATGGTGGGTCACAAGGCACTAAGTTGCCAATAAATGCCTCAAAAATTATTGGTATTATTGTTGTCACCCTTATCCTCATTTTGGCAGGAAGTGGGTTTTATACTATTAATCAAAGCCAGCGTGGTGTGATAACTCGCTTTGGTCAAGTTCAGCCAGAAATTATTCAACCCGGATTAAATTGGCGAATACCTTTAGTTGATAATTTGTATGTTGTTGATACGCAAGGTACACAAAATTTCAATGTTAAAGGCTATATTGTGACCACCGGTGAAAATCTGGTTTATGTTGAGATGAATGTTCAGTATCGTATCAACGATCCGATAAAATATTTATTTAATGTAACAAATGTTAAAGATAGTCTTCACCAAGCGGCAGATAGTGCACTTAGAACGGCAGTAGGAAGCTCTAATATCGATGCAATTATTTCAGATGGCCGTGCGGCTCTTGAAAGCAGCACTAAAGATGAGCTAGTTAATGTTATTACGCAGTATGATATGGGGATTAATATCGTTGATTTAAATTTCCAGGTTGCCGGTCCTCCTGATCAAGTTCAAGATGCTTATGATGATGCGATTCGTGCTCAAGGCGATAGTGAGCGTGAAATCAAAAAAGCTGAAGCCGATAAAGTTCAATTAATCCAGCAAGCAGAAGGTCACTCAGCAAGAATTATAGCTGATGCAGATGCCTATAAAGTCAAAGTTGAACTCGAAGCAGCGGGTGATGTAGCACGCTTCGAAAAATTACTACCACAATATAAAGCGGCGCCGGAAATAACCAAAGAGCGTTTATATATCGAGACAATGGAAAAAATATTGAGTAAAACCAATAAAGTCATTGTTAATGATAAAAGTGGTAATTTAATGGTATTACCTTTAGAACAATTAATGAAAAATAAAGGTCAACCAGCGACTAATTCAATTGATTCAAATAGCGAATACAATTTTAATACACCAAGTTCTTCTGAACCAATAATCACTGTACCAGAAGCTAAGAGTGAATCACAACAAAGCGTTAACCCGAACAATCAGCCAACTGATAGAACAATGCGGGAACCGCGGTTTATTGGACGTTAAGGAGAAATATAAATGCGTAAATTATTGATTCCTCTTGTTTTGATTTTAATTGGTGTACTTGTCTCAAGTGTCTACGTGATTGAAGAAGGAACTCGTGGTGTGGTTTTACGATTCAATAAAATTATTGAGTTATCAACACCGGGACTACATTTTAAAATTCCGGGTATGGATAGCGTTAAAGTTATTGATGCAAAAATTCAAACAACCAATAGTTCAAATAATAATCGAGAACAACGATTTTTTAATGTTCAGAAAAAAGAGTTGATTGTAGACTATTTTGTGCAATGGAAAATTGTGGATTTTAACCGTTATTATGAAACAATTGCCGGCGGTAATAATGTCGAAGATTTATTATTAGCTCGTTTAAACGGACGGTTAAGAGCTGAGATCGGTAAACTCAGTAATGAAGACATTATCAACGATTCTAATGCAGATACTAAATCACGTAACTCATTAATGATTCGTGTGAAAGATGCTTTAAATGGTACTCATCATGAAACAGTTGATAATACACCGATCGATAAACTTGTAAATGATGCCAAGAAAGATCCGGAAGGTTCTAAAACCAGCTTACGAGCATTTGGTGTTGAAGTAATTGATGTGCGAATTAAAAAGATCAATTTCCCTGATGCGGTTTCTGGTTCTATCTATGCAAGAATGCGAGCTGAACGTGAAGTTATTGCACGTGATAAACGTTTTGAAGGTGTCAAAAAAGCTGAAGAAACACGAGCAAGTGCGACTTTACAAGCCACTAAAATATTATCTGAAGCAGAACGCCAATCACGTGCTACCCGCGGTGAGGGCGATGCCAATGCAGCTAAACTTTATGCCGATGCATTTAGTAAAGATAAAGAATTTTTTAGCTTTATTCGTAGCTTAAAAGCTTATGAACAAAGCTTTGTTGGCAATGATGTTATGGTCATTAGCCCGGATAGTGAATTTTTCCAATATATGAAATTAAAATCTGATAAATAACTGAATGAGTAAATAGTCTATGAGTAATAATGTTGTTGTGCTAGGTACACAATGGGGTGATGAAGGCAAAGGTAAAGTTGTTGATTTACTCACAGAAAAAGCAAAATATGTAGTTCGTTATCAAGGTGGGCATAATGCAGGCCATACCTTAGTGATTAACGGTGAAAAAACGGTATTACATCTAATTCCTTCGGGCATTTTACATAATAATGTCATCAGCATTATTGCTAACGGGGTTGTGCTTTGCCCGGATGCATTAATGAAAGAGATGAAGGAACTGGAAAATAGCGGCATACCTGTTAAAGAAAGATTATTGATATCTGAATCATGTCCATTAATTTTGCCTTACCATATTGCACTCGATCAAGCCCGTGAAAAAGCGCGCGGCAGTAAAGCAATCGGTACAACCGGTCGTGGTATTGGTCCTGCATATGAAGATAAAGTTGCTCGTCGTGGACTTCGAGTTGGGGATTTACGTGATCGCCAAGCTTTTGCTGAAAAATTAAAAGAGGTAATGGAGTATCATAACTTCCAACTAGTTAACTACTACAAAGCCGAAGCAGTAGACTACCAAAAAGTGCTGGATGATACACTCGCTATCGCTGACATTTTAATTGCGATGATAGCTGATATACCAACGCTATTAGAAGAGGCACGCAAAAAAGGCGAAAGAATCATGTTTGAAGGTGCGCAAGGCACTTTACTTGATATTGATCATGGTACTTATCCTTTTGTTACCTCTTCAAACACAACAGCGGGTGGTGTAGCGACCGGATCAGGGTTTGGTCCTCGTTACGTTGGCTATGTATTAGGTATTGTTAAAGCTTATTCTACTCGTGTTGGCGCTGGTCCTTTCCCGACAGAGTTATTTGATGATGTGGGTGAGTATCTTTGCAAACAAGGTAATGAGTTTGGGGCAACAACAGGCCGCCGTCGTCGTACCGGTTGGCTTGATGCGGTTGCAGTTCGTAAAGCTGTGCAACTCAATTCGGTTTCCGGATTTTGCTTAACTAAACTTGATGTGTTAGACGGCCTTAAAGAAGTTAAAATCTGTGTTGGTTATCAATTACCAAATGGTGATGTAATTAAAAATGCACCAGCAGCAGCGGAAGACTGGAGCTTGGTAAAACCTGTTTATGAAACTATGCAGGGTTGGAGCGAATCAACTTTTGGTGTGAAAAATTTTGATGCATTACCGTCCACCGCAAAAAACTATATCAAACGGATAGAAGAATTAACTGATACCCCTATTGATATTATTTCAACAGGTCCGGATCGTAGCGAAACCATGATTCTACGTGATCCTTATCAAGCGTAATTGTAAATAAAAAATCGGGAGCATTTTCCCGATTTTTTATTTTTAGGATATTAAAACTAAAAATAGTTAACTGAGTATGAGGACATTATGGCTAAATTAGGGACGCCGTTATCACCCACTTCAACCAAAGTTATGCTGTGTGGCGCAGGTGAATTGGCTAAAGAAGTGGTGATAGAACTACAAAGGTTTGGTTGTGAAGTTATTGCTGTTGATCGCTATGCGAATGCGCCAGCAATGCAAGTTGCTCATCGTTATCATATTATTAATATGCTAGATGGTAATGAACTGAGAAAAATTATTGAACAGGAAAAACCCGATTTTATTGTTCCAGAAATCGAAGCCATTGCAACGCAAACTTTAGTTGAATTAGAGCAAGAAGGATTTACCGTTATTCCCACTGCAAAAGCAGTCGCGTTAACCATGAATAGAGAAGGAATTCGTCGCCTTGCTGCTGAACAACTAAATCTACCTACTTCTCCTTATCGGTTTGCTTCAACCGAAAAAGAATTTAAAAATGCGGTAAAAGAGATTGGTTACCCCTGCTTAGTTAAACCAGTGATGAGCTCTTCCGGTAAAGGGCAAACATTATTACGTAGTGAAGCTGATCTTCAATTAGCTTGGAAATATGCACAAGAAGGTGGTCGAGCTGGTGGCGGTAAAGTCATCATAGAAGGTTTTATCGACTTTGATTACGAAATTACCTTATTAACCGTTAGGCATATCAATGGTGTCTCTTATTGTGAACCGATTGGGCATCGTCAGGAAAAAGGCGATTATCGTGAATCTTGGCAACCTCAACAAATGTCTTGTAACGCTTTAGAGCAAGCAAAAGATATTGCAACTAAAATAACACAAGCATTAGGCGGGCACGGTTTATTTGGTGTCGAACTGTTTGTTAAAGGTGATAAAGTTTGGTTTAGTGAAGTATCGCCTCGTCCTCATGATACCGGAATGGTAACCTTAATTTCGCAAAATTTATCTGAATTTGCCTTACATGCCAGAGCTATATTAGGCTTACCTATCCCACTTATTGAACAATATCATGCTAGTGCATCTGTGGTGATAATGGTTGAAGGTGAGTCAAAACAGGTATCGTTCACAAATTTAGATAACGCATTAAGTCAACCAAATACTGATTTACGTTTATTTGGCAAGCCACAAGTTGAAGGTTGCCGAAGAATGGGGGTTGCACTTGCTAGCGCTGAAACAGTGGAAGAAGCAATAAATAAAGCCGATGCTATTGTAAAACAGTTAAAAATAACCCTATAGGGCATTACTTTGTGTAAAAAGCAATCACTTAATTCAAAAAAAGCAAATTTTGCAAAATAGGGGTTGACGTAAACATGTGAAGTGAGTAACATACGCAACCCTTGAGACAGCAAACTAAAACAACAAAATGTTTGGTTAAATTTAAAGCTGTCAGCTCTTTAAAAATAAGAAACAGACAATCTGTGTGGGCACTTGCGAGACGAAAAATTAAAAGTCTACGGACTAAAAA
>NZ_JAFNNZ010000013.1:0-40825 GCF_026536565.1 Gilliamella sp. B2923
CCGTAGTGCCGATGGTAGTGTGGGTATTACCCATGTGAGAGTAGGGTGCCGCCAGACTTTTAAATTAGAGCGAAAGCCCAGCAGAAATGCTGGGCTTTTTTGCTATTTGTTGTTGCCAATCTAGATATGAATAGATTATTAATTTGATTACTTAAAAACATCGGATAATCAATTAGTCATCACTATTTTCCCAAATTATCGTTCACATTAACTTGTGGTTTCCCGCATAATTAACATTTAATTGGATATTTCCCAATTACTCAATTACTCAATTACTCAATTACTCAATTACTCAATTACTCAATTACTCAATTACTCAATTACTCAATTACTCAATTATTCAATTAACCAATTAATCAATTACCTAATTATCCAATTACCTAATTATCCAATTACCTAATTATCCAATTACCTAATTATCCAATTACCTAATTACCTAATTACCTAATTACCTAATTACCTAATTAACCAATACCCAATTATCCTATTTCTATCTTTTTATATCTCAAATATAGTTCATTTAAATTAAGACAAATCTATGTCATGCTTATGATAACTACCAATAAGACGAATGGCTGTAAAAGTAAACTACTAACTATTCATTGTTGGTGTTTAAGATCTTGTCAGTATATAGTATTAGATCTGTCATTAAATAAACTCACATTCAAAAGTGTATTTATTTTGGTTAGCTTAAGTGATTACAGGCACAAAGAGAAAGGCATATTATTGGAACAATAAGGCATGAGATTTAAATGTTGATAAATATGTCTTAGAGGCAATCTATCAACCTACTTTGATGAGAGTTTATAAGGATTTGGTTTTGATAACGGTGATTGTATAAGATCATCATTGAAAAACCGTCAGCTAGAGAAAAATTTGAAAGAATAGAGAGAATATATTTATTTTGGTTAACTAAAGTGATTACAGGCACAAAGAGAAAGGCATATTATTGGAACAATAAGGCATGAGCTTTAAATGTTGATAAATATGTTTTAGAGGGTATCTACCTACTTACTTTCATGAGAGTTTATAAGAATTTGGTTTTGATAATGGCGAGCGTATAAGATCATCATTGAAAATACGTCAGTTAGATAAAAAATTTAAAGGAATAGAGAGTAGCAAGCAATATTTCCGGTAGAAATATTGCTTATTATATGAAGGATTAACCTAATAGTAAGGCATCGTCGGTAACTTTCTCACCACGGGTTTTTTCAAACATTTCAAGCAAGTCTGTGACCGTTAATTTACTTCTTTTTTCTCCTGATACATCAAGTACAACCTGTCCTTGATGAAGCATTACTGTTCTGTTTCCATATTCTAAAGCTTGTTTCATTGAATGGGTAACCATCATTGTGGTTAATTGATTTTGACCAACAATTTCATTAGTCAGTTCTAAAACAAACTGTGCCGTTTTAGGATCAAGGGCGGCAGTATGTTCATCAAGTAACAGTAATTTTGAAGGTTGTAAAGTCGACATTAGCAAGCTGACCGCTTGTCTTTGACCGCCAGAAAGCAAACCCATCATATCGGACAGGCGATTTTCAAGTCCTAAGTTCAAAGTAGCTAGCTTGTCTTTAAAAATTGCACGAAGTTTACCATTTAATGCCGGGATTAATCTAAATCTATGACCACGGTTATAAGCAATGGCTAGATTTTCTTCTATAGTTAAGTTCTCACAAGTACCGACCATAGGATCTTGAAAAACTCGGGCAACCATACCCGCTCTTTTCCAAGCTGGGCAACGGGTGACATCCTGATCATTGATAATAATATGTCCTGAATCAGCAAATAAATCACCACTTATAACATTAAGTAACGAGCTTTTACCTGCACCATTACTACCAATAATAGTAACAAATTCACCTTTGCGGACGTTAAGATTTAATCCTCGTAAAACATGATTTTCAATCGGTGTTCCTTGATTAAAAGTTAATTGTATATCGCTAACCTTAATCATGTTAACTTCCTCTTTTCTTTGAACGTTTCTGCAACTGCTTAGGTAACACCAGCGCAAGGACAACTAAAATTGCTGTAATAAGATTTAAATCTTCCGTTCCAACGCCAATATCTTGTAAGAATTGATTGCTAAGGGCAAAGGCAATAAATAAACGATATAAAATAGAGCCAAAAATAACCGCTAACATCACTGCCCATATACGTTTAGTAGGAAAGATACTTTCACCAATAATAATCGAAGCAAGACCTATCACAATTGTTCCAACACCTATAGTAATATCGGCACCACCTTGAGTTTGAACAAATAAAGAGCCGCCTAATGCGATTAGACCATTGGATATTGCCATGCCAAGAATAGTGATACTGCCGGTTGGAATTCCTTGCGATTTTGCCATTCGTGGATTTGTACCGGTCGCCCTTAATGCTAAACCTTTTTGGGTATTTAAAAATAGATTCAGTAATACCCAAAATACCACAACAAAAGCAAGTACCATTAAAGGTTGTACGATGTATTGATTACTATAATCTTCCGCAATAAATGGCGAGAATATTGTTTTAGCATCCAGTAACGAAAGATTTGGTGAGCCTGCTAATCTAGGTGTTTCACCCATAACATATGGACCAATACCTAAGATCCGCAGATTGATCGAATAAAGCCCAATCATCACTATAATACTTGAAAGTAATTGTAAAATATTGAGTTTAACGTACAGTAAACCTGTCATCGCACCCGCTAAACAGCCAGCAAGCATACCAAGCAAGGTTGCAATCCATGGATCGATACCAACATAGATACATAATCCACAAACTGCGCCCCCTAACGGAAAGCTTGCATCAGCCGTTAAATCGGGAAAATCAAGTAAACGGAAGGAAATAAATACACCTAAACTCACAAGGGCATAAATAAGTCCAATTCCAATTGAGCCTAATAAAAATTCAAAAGACATGAAAAGATCCATTAAAAGTAACCGCCAAAATTGGCGGTTTAGTTAATAAGAATAAACAGTTATTTTTCAATAATATTTTCTGCTGATTTTAACACCTCTTCTGACAATGTGATTCCTTGTCGTTCAGCAGCTTTTTTATTAATTGTTAATTGTGTGATATTTCCCACTTGCGGCGGAATATCACCGGGTTTTTCACCATTTAGTATTCGAATAACAATTTTACCAGCTTGACGGCCAAGATCATAATAGCTCATACCTAAAGCGGCAATAGCACCACGCTCTGCTGATTCAGGGTTTGAGGCAATAAGAGGGATTTTGCTTTCGTTAGCAACCTTAGCCAAAGCTTCATAGGCAGAAACCACATTGTTATCGGTGGTAGTATAGATCAAATCGACTTTACCTTTCAAACTTCTGGCTGCAGTAGAAATATCTGAAGTGCGTTGTGCCGGGGCGGCTATGATTTTCATTCCACGTTTTTCTAACGCTATTTGAAGCTCTTTTAAAATGATTGTCGAATTCACTTCGCTAGGGCTATAGACATAGCCAATATTTTTCGCATCGGGTTTAATTTTCAACATCAGATCAATTTGTGAATCGAGTGAAAGCGCATCAGATACGCCCGTTACATTTGTTTTTGATGCTTCCCAACTGGTTGTTAATTTAGCGGCAACTGGATCGGTAACGGCGGTAAACACAATTGGGATAAGTTTTGTTGTGGCAACTAACGCTTGCGAACTTGGTGTTGCGATGCCAACAATCACATCCGGTTTACTTGCCGCAAACTGCTTGGCAATTTGAGCAGCATTAGCACTACTACCTTGTGCACTTAAAAACTGCAATTTAAGATTTTTACCCGCAATATAACCGTTGTCTTTTAACTCATCTTCAACACCTTTTCGCACATTATCTAATGCCGGGTGTTCAACAATAGCGGTGATAGCTACATTTTTTTGCTCATCATTTGTTTCTGCGGAAGATGAGAAAGCCATAATGGATAAGCTTAATAACATACAAAATTTTATAATCGTATTACGCATAAGGTGCTCCTGTAAGAATTTTTTTACAATTAAGCGATTAATAGATTTACTATAAAGCAAAAACAGATAATTTTCTAGAAAAAAAGAACAGTAATGGTGTAAATAATTTATTACACACTATGAGTGGGGGATAGCAAAAACGCAATCTATTATTGGTAGATTAAATAACACCAATTTAAGCGCATCATCAACTTTATGGGATAAGTTAAGAGTAGTGAAGTGAATCAGGGGGTGACTATAAGTTATACTTTGCTCAGTTTCGTGAGCAAAGTATAAAAGATATTGATAAGATAATGTTGGCGCCTGGTTATCGCTTAGTTATCAATTAGTTATCGCCAATGACTTTATAAGCCGACTCGATAATTTGGGGAGAAAGCGTGATCCCTTGTTTTTTCGCCGCTTGGGTATTTATAACAAGGCGTAATGCTTCACCTATTTCTGGTTTGATATCGCCAGCTTTTTCGCCTTTCAAAATCCGCACAACAAGTTTCCCGGATTGACGCCCAACATCATAATAACTCATGCCGTATGCCGCAACGGCACCACGCTCAATCGCATCGGGGAAAGATGCTAACAATGGAATTTTATTTTCATTAGCGAATTTTACTAAAGAATCATAAGCAGAAACCACATTATTATCAGTGGTCGTATAGATAAGATCAACTTTACCTTTTAGGGTATTTGCAGCAGTTGAAATATCGGCTGTTCGTTGTGCTGGCACGGCGACTAAAACGATATTGTGTTTAGTTAACTCAGCTTGTAAATTTTTTAATACGACAGTGGAGTTAATTTCGTTTGGGCTATAAATATACCCAACTGATTTAACGTTAGGGACAATTTTTTTCATGAAATCGACCTGTGGCACAATTTCTTGATAATCCGACACGCCCGTAATATTGGTGCCACTTGGTTGCCAATCTTTTATTAATTTTGCCGCTATCGGGTCGGTGATCCCGGCAAAAACAACCGGAATTTGTTTCGTTGCCGCCGCAGTAGCTTGAGCACTTGGCGTTGCGATTGCGACAATTACATCGGGTTTAGCTGCAACAAATTGTCTGGCTATTTGGGCTGCGGTAGCGCTACTTCCTTGCGCACTTTTATATTGCACTTTTAGATCTTGGTCTAATTTAAAGCCACTTTCTACTAATTCGTCTTTAACGCCATCACGAATCTGATCTAACGAAGGGTGTTCAACAATCGCCGTTATAGCGACATTTTTAACCGTATTGGCCGAACTGAAAAATGGCGCAATGATTAACATAACAAACAATAAAAAATAACGTTTCATAGATTACACTCATAAACTAGTACAGTGGTTCTAATTCTAGTCTTATTATTTGCAAATGTTAAGTTGTATTTTATTTTTATTTACTTTGTACTTAATTAAGATAACTGGGTCTTCTCACGATTATTTGTCGATCAGCTATCATCGGATGTTGAATAACCAAATACAATTGGCAAACATCTAATCGCTGACTAATGTTTAATAGCAATAATATAAAGCAATCAACGATTAGTTACCAAAAATAAACGGATTGATGCCACTTTTAGCAAATCCTTCTTCTTCGGTTTTTATATCTAAAATTAATGAAGCGATATCATCAGCAATAACTTCTAAATGTGGGTCTTTATCTTGATCAAAGATTTTCAGATAGCTTTGACAAGTATGACAACATTCCGTTTTAATTGCGGCTAATGTATTATCCAGTGAAAAATATTCTATATGTTGTAAATCATCACAACTGGTACATTTTACTCGCGGTACATACCACTCACTTTCACACAAACTACAATGTAAGTAACGTAAACCATTATTACCGCCAATTTGAATGACACTTGCCACCGGCATACTATTACAAACAGGACATAACCAACTGTTATCGGTATTTTCCGCAACCGCTTTACCTTTAATTTGGCTAGCTAACTGGCAATAGTAAAGCGAAAGCGCCGACCAAATAAATATTGATTCATTTCCCTCTACCTTATTGAGCTTACCATTGAGTAAATAAAACGCTTTTTGCTGTAGTTGCTCAGCACTATTTTTAAGCAGTGACTCAATGACCAATGTAATTTGCGGGGTTGTGTCGGAAATGGCTTGTAACAATTGATTTAAATATTTTTGCCACACATCGCTTAATGGTAAATTTTTTAAACTTAATGGTGGATTATCGTTATTTAACGGGATTGATTGGTGAAGCTCAACTGGTTGTTGTTTTACTAAATTAGCTTGTTGCTGGGCTATTTGAAGACAGAAATTTAAATAATCACTAAATGGGCTTTTTCGGGCTAATGCTTGTAAACGTTCTATTCGATGAGTATAAAGCGTTTTTGCAGAAGGATAAAAAACTAACGGGATTTGTTTAATAACTGAATTGAAATTGTGTTGTTCGAGTTGTGCTTGTGGGACAATTTTTATACTCATTATTGCTTACCTGTAATTATTATATTAACCATGATTTATTGTCAATTAAGAAACTTCCGCCGACAGGCATCAGCGGATGGTTTTAATTATATTTCAGCCGGTTTTTGATCACTTTGCGTTGCCTGCTCAGTTTTGCTGTTTGAATTTTCTTTCAGTTCTTGTTGATAAAGCTGTTGCATTTCCTCCTCATACCATGCTGAGTGATTTTTACGTGCCCATGCTCTTGATACATAACCTGTAATCATCCCTTTGATCGAGCCTTTAACCCAAATAGCCATATAAGCGTGACCGATAGCAAGTAGAATTAAAGCGATTGCGGCAAGTGAATGGAAAAATATCGCAATACGGACAATATAAACCGGGAAATAATCTGAAACGTATCTACGCCACATGATCATACCGGTAATAAACAAGACCGAAATTAAGCCCATAATGCACCAGAATAAAAACTTTTGCCCGATATTGTATTTGCCTATCGGAATGCCTTCTTCTTTACCCATAATGACGCTTTTGAAGTTTTTAATCCAAATAATATCGTTTTTATTGGGGATGTTATGATGAGCCAGTTTTAAAAACATAAACATCAACAGTACAAAAACAACACAACCAATAATTGGATGTAATGCCCTAACTAATTGTGGTGTTCCGAGCACTAAGCTAAATAGTTTAATCGACGGAAAAAACAAAGATAAACCTGAAAGCGCAGTTAAAATAAACAAGCACACCATACACCAGTGGCAAAAGCGAACAATAAGCGGTGTTCTTAATATCATTCCTTTTTTATTCATGGTGATTCTCCTGTTGTGATGAATCGATACTATTTTTTCGACCAAAAATAGGTAGGCCTAAACGTTTTCTTGCTTGTTGATCGGCTTGTTTTTCGTGTTCAATATCATCTTCATCTACTTCTATTGCACCGACACCCATATAATGGAATAGTAATCCACCAAATGTAGCAACAAAGGCCGCAGCCGAAATCGGCTTCCAGACACCTTTCCAAAATTTAACAACGTCACTGATATGCGGATCTTTGGGTAAACCGTGATAAAGTTCTGGCTGATCAGCATGATGTAACACATACATAACATGCGTACCACCCACACCTTGAGGATCATAAAGCCCGGCATGCTCAAACCCACGTTTTTTCAGATCTTCAATACGATGCTCAGCATGGCGAATCATATCTTGCTTAGTACCAAAATGAATGGCGCCGGTTGGGCAGGTTTTGACGCAAGCTGGCTCTTGACCCACTGAAACCCGATCTACGCATAACGTACATTTATAGGAGTGATTATCTTCTTTACTGACTCTTGGAATGTTAAATGGACAACCGGCCATACAGTAGCCACAGCCAATACAGTGCTCTGACTGAAAATCAACGATACCGTTGGCATATTGTATAATTGCCCCTTCTGAAGGACAGGCTTTTAAACAGCCCGGATCGGAACAGTGCAT
Source organism: Gilliamella sp. B2923 (assembly GCF_026536565.1). Classification (NCBI taxonomy): domain Bacteria; kingdom Pseudomonadati; phylum Pseudomonadota; class Gammaproteobacteria; order Orbales; family Orbaceae; genus Gilliamella; species Gilliamella sp. B2923. The sequence goes on from NZ_JAFNNZ010000013.1 coordinate 7,818, forward strand.
ACAACCATCTTTGCGTATTAACCATTCGAATTTACCATTTACTTCCACTTCCGAATAGCGCATAACCGTCCACGCTTTCGGTGCTAAATCAGCGGGATTATCATAAACACCAACGGTATGACCAACTTCAGCGCGCAAATCATTCCATTCGCTACACGCAACTTGGCAGGCTTTACAGCCGATGCAAGTTGTGACATCGATTAATTTGGCTACCTCTTGCTGGTAGTCCCGAGCTCGTGGCGCCGGTGTTAAAGCATTGGTTGCTGAGCGGCGAATAATATCTTGAGTTTGTAATGACATAACTAAATCTTCCTCCCTATGCCGCTGGGGTAACTTTTTCGATATTGACTAAAAACGATTTATACTCCGGTGTTTGTGAATTAGCATCGCCTAAGTGCGGTGTTAACTCATTGACCAAAAATCCTTTTTTCGTCTGGCCGGTAAATCCCCATACAATAGGAATGCCAATAGTTTCGATCTCTTTACCGTCAACTGTTAAAGTTGGCAGGCGTTTAGTGACAACTGCTTTAGCCTTGATGTAGCCTCGATATGAAGAGACTTTAACCATATCGCCCAGTTTTATGCCTTTTTTACTTGCTAAATTCTCGCTAAGTTCAATAAATTGCTCTGGTTGCGTAATGGAGGCTAGCCTTGCATGTTGAGTCCAAAAATGGAAGTGTTCAGTAATACTGTAAGTGGTGCCGACATAAGGGAAATCATTGGCGCTACCTAAGCGAGCTAAATCTTCTTTAAATACTCTCGCAACCGGACTACTGACTTGTTTTGGATGCATAGGGTTATTTGAAATTGGTGTTTCAAACGGTTCATAATGCTCCGGGAAAGGTCCGTCAACTAACCGATTTAAGCAAAATAATCCGCCTAAACCGTCGTTATTCATAATAAATGCGCCAGCGCCTGAACTCGGTGGTAATGTAGCGGTAAAATCGGCGACATCATTACCCACCCAACTTGAGCCATTCCATTTAACTAATACCCGTTTAGGATCCCATGGATTACCATTCTCATCAGCAGAAGCACGGTTATACAGTACTCGGCGATTCATTGGCCAAGCCCACGCCCAGCCGGAATGCACACCTTTACCGGACGGATCGCTAGGATCTCGCCGCGCCATTTGGTTGCCTTGTTCAGTCCATGAGCCACAGAAAATCCAAATACCTGAAGAGGTGGTACCGTCGGCTTTTAATTGAGCAAATCCGCTCAATAATTGTCCTTTTTTCAGCACCACATTGCCATTAGCATCGGTGAGATCGGCTAGTGCTCGACCATTACACTCTTTGGCTAACTCTTCGGCTGCTGGTCCTTCTGGATCTTGATAATCCCAGGTTAGATTATCGATAGCTTCATGATAAGCACCACCTTCAAGGGCATATAGCTCTTTAATTCTTAAATAGATACGAGCAATGATTTCCGGATCGTAAAGTGATTCATATGGTGGTCTTGCCGCCGCCCAGTGCCATTGTAACAAGCGTGAAGAGTTTACGATTGTGCCGTTCTCTTCAGCAAAACAGTTTGAAGGTAACCTAAAGACTTCAGTTTGGATTTTGCTAGAATCAACATCGTTAGACTCACCATGATTTTTCCAAAATTCGGCTGTTTCGGTTGGTAGCGGGTCTATGCTTACTAAAAATTTTAAATTAGATAACCCTTCACGAATGCTGTTTTTATCCGGTAAAGCCGCAAGTGGATTAAAACCTTGGCAGATAAAACCATTAGCTTGACCGTCACGCATCATCTTACTAAATCGCAACATGTCGTAAGTTTGATCCCACTTAGGTAGCCAATCAAATCCCCAATTATTCTCTTTTGTGGCTTTATCGCCATACATGGATTTCATAAAGCTGATAAAGAATTTAGGATAATTCCCCCAAAAATTGACCTCGTTGGGACCAAGCGGTTTTGGGGTTTTTTCATCTAAATACTGCTCAAGTGAAATTTGCGATTCTTTTGGTAAATCAAGATAAGCTGGCAGGCGATTGGATAGCAAGCCCACATCGGTTAAACCTTGAATGTTAGAGTGTCCACGCAAGGCATTAATGCCTCCGCCCATAACGCCAATATTACCTAAAATCAGTTGAATCATTGCCGCTGTGCGGATAATTTGGGTGCCATAAGTGTGTTGTGTCCAACCTAACGCATATAAAAATGTCGCAGCTCTATCATTGGTTTTGGTGCTAGCTAAAGAACGACAAACGTGTAAAAAATTGTCAATCGGGCTACCGGTTATTTGATTAACCATTTCCGGCGTATAGCGGCTGACATGTTTTTTAAGCAGATTCCAAACACAACGTGGATGGCTAAGGGTTTTATCTCTTAAGGCGTAGCCATTGTCATCTTTTTGGTAAGCCCAACTGGTCTGATCATACTGACGATTAGCCGCATCATAACCACTAAATAGTCCGGAAGCTTCATCAAAATTAAAATCATCCCGAACCAGTAAGCTGGCATTACTATGGGTGACTAAATATTCAAAATTAACTTCGTTATGCGTGATCAGATAATTAATCACCCCAAGTAAAAAAGCAATATCAGAGCCGGAGCGAATGGGGACATAATGGTCAGCTACCGAAGCTGTTCGATGAAACCGTGGATCAATAGCAATCAGTTCGGCGCCATTTGAAATTTTTGCTTCAATAGCCCATTTAAAGCCAACCGGGTGCGCTTCAGCCGCATTACCGCCCATAACAATAACCACATTGGCATTTTTAATATCATTCCAATTGTTGGTCATGGCGCCACGACCATAGGTTGCCGCTAAGCTTGATACCGAAGGACCATGGCAGACCCTAGCTTGCGTTTCAAGGCTTAACATACCCAGTGAACGGGCAATTTTAAACGCTAACCAACCAGTTTCATTACTGGCTGCTGAGGTTACCGCCCAACCGGTTGTTGTCCAGCGATTAACGGTGGTACCTTGTTTATTTTTCTCGATAAAATTTTTGTCACGGTCAGCTTTCATTAAGCGAGCGATACGGTCTATTGCGTCATCCCAACTAATGCGTTGCCACTTATCAGAGCCTGGCGCTCGATATTCCGGATATTTAACCCGTTGCTCGCTTTTAATATAATCAAGCACACCAGCACCTTTCGGACAAAGAGAACCTCGACTCACCGGATGATCAGGATCGCCTTCAATATGAAAAATCGAAGACTCGGCATTTTTAGCACCATCCCCACGACTATAGAGCAACATGCCACATCCTACCGAACAATAGGTGCAGTTATTGCGTGTTTCTTTTGATTTTAATAGTTTATATTGGCGAGTTTGTGCAAGCGCTACATTGGGCGCAAATCCCAACGTAGCAACCGTTGTTCCTGCCATGCCACCAGCACAGATCTTAAAGAACTGTCTACGGTTAAATAGCATATGAACTCCTTAAAAAGCTGACATTACATTATTAAATTTATTATGTTGGAAGCAGTAAAAAACATCCCTATTAATTGTAATGATAATATTTAATTGACCGGAAATAAAGGGAAAAACAAGTACAAAAATGTAAAGTTTTGACATATGTCAAATAAATGGGGCTGAATTAATAAAAAAAATAGAAATCTGTTGAATAATCTCGATTATTCATGCAAAAAATTAAGATTTAAGCTGTGTTTTAGTGTAAAAAAATGAAGTATTGTATTATTGTCTTGCTCATGGGAAGTTCATGAGCAAGATTATCCAAAATAGGCGTTAATTTATCTACTTATCAAGTGGATTAATTTCATCAATCGTTTGCATCACTCGGGCGGTGATAAGGGGTTTAAGAATGTTATTCATAGCCTCAATTTTCGGCAAGTTAGCATCGCCTTTATCATCTAAATAACCCTGTTCTCGCATTGAACTGACCAATGCTGAAAAAACGCCTTTATCGAAAAATTCAGGTGCATTAATACCATGTAAAACTGATAATCTTTCAGCAATAAGGCGTGCTTCTTTCTCTAGCGTGCCTCGGCTAATGCTTGGATCTTTTTGCAATAACGAAAAAGCAATAACGTAACGCTGTAATGTATCTTTAGAAGATGAAGAGAGTAATTGCAATCCCGACATTTTTAAATAATTCAATGTTAATTTATCCGGAGAATAACTGATCAAATTCAACTCAGCATAAGCGTCAATGATCTGATGAACATATTGAGTTAATTGCTCATCGTTATGATAAAGAAACAGTTCCGATTTAATTAACGGGAACAGCAATTTCACTTGCTCAACAACCTCTTGTGATGAGATTCGATTATGCTTTAACAAAATTCTGGCAACAATGGCTGGAATAATTAACAAATGTTGAATATTGTTGCGGTAATACGTCATTAAAATGGCTTGTTCGGCTGTAAGCCCAACAATTTCACCCGCTTCATCGGTTGTGATGACAAATTTACCCATTTGTTTAGCATGCTCGAATAACTCTTCGGGCGTCTGATCGGGAATGGTTATCAAATCCGAATAAGGAATGCTTTTAAATAGTTTAATCAAATAACTGATATGCTCAAGCAATCTCACTTTAGTTAGCGCTCGTTGATCGGCTGCTAATAAGATCGAGCAACATAAGTTCATCGCATTAATTGCCGCTGATGAGTTAATGCGCTCCATAATCTCTTTAGCCAACAAATTGGTTGTCGGTGTCAGCCAGTTCGGGCGCACTGTGCCGGTTGGTTCGATAGCATCTCGCCATTGCGGAACTTGTTGCGTTAAAAATTGGTTTAAAGGTATAGGGTGGCCAAAATTGACATAACCATAACCCAATTTTTTCAGTTTTAAAAAGGCTTTAATGGTGCGCCATAAACTCTCTTTCTTTTTTTGAGCGCCACGCAGTTCATTGGCATAAGTGGCAACTTCTAAAACATGCTCGTAGCCGATATAGACCGGAACAATAGTGATCGGCCTTGCATCGCCACGCAAAAGTGTTTGAACGGTCATCATTAACATACCGGTTTTCGGATCGAGCAATCGACCGGTACGTGAACGGCCTCCCTCGATAAAGTATTCAACCGCATAACCACGGATAAATAGTTCAGCAAGATATTCCCGAAAAACAGAAGTATAAAGTTTATTGCCTCGAAACGAACGTCGGATAAAAAATGCCCCCAATCGTCTAAAAATCGGACCTGCAGGCCAGAAATTGAGATTAATACCAGCGGCAATATGTGGTGGCACTAATCCTTGACGATACAGAACATAGGATAATAACAGGTAATCCATATGACTTCGATGACAAGGTGCGTAGACAATTTCATGACCATTTTGAGCCAGTTCTCGCACTGGGTCAGCATTGGTAACTTTTAAGCCTTGATAGAGCCTATTCCATGCCCAAGTCAGTACAAAATCGGTGATACGCAGCATTCGGTAAGAAAAGTTAGCGGCAATCTCATTTAACATCGCTAACGCATTTCTTTGCGCTTTCTCTTGACTGATATTTTTACTTTTCGCCTCTTCTTCGATCGCTTCAGCTAATCCCGGTTTTTTAAGTAAACCGTTGAGCATCTCTTGTCTGACCGGCAATTTAGGTCCGACCGAAGCCATTCTCTGTTTAGCAAAGTGAATGCGGGCAACACGAGCCAATTTATGAGCTAATACCGAAATATCTTGCTGCTTATCATTCTGTAAAGCTTTAAACGATACTGTACGGGAAAAACGGGTATAGCAGTCTCGACCTGATACAATGATTTTATATAATTTATAAGTTGCACCAAGCACTTGCAACGTAGGTTTCTTTTTACCTTCTTTATCCGGGCTACGTCCAAACATAACCGAAACCGGTAACATTTGGATATCCAGATCTTCATTTTGCTGATGCGCCGAAATATAGTCTTTTAAAATATCGATAGACATATTTTGCAGCTGATTAGAAGCAAAAAAGCCAGGACCTTTATCAATATAGATAAAAGCCGGCACAATTTTGCCATTAATATCGATGCCTTTTAATGGATCAGGTAAATCATAACGTAAACACAGCGAACGAACGACCATTAAATCGATCTGAGAGTTATAAGGTAGTACATATAAGATAGGTCTATTGGTATCCAAATCTAATTCAGTAATTGGATCGGTCGGAATCGGTTTGCTTTTGACAAAAAGCTTAACCGGGATCTGAATTAGTGACAAATAGATTTTAGTCCACCAAGGAAACATAAAGATAAACCTCTTAATTTACTGCTAATGATATACTTAAATAACTTAAGGTTAATTCGCCAACCCGATATGAAATGAGCGTTTAAGCCATAAAAAATTATTAGCTCTCATTATTTTCAATCAGAGAGCCTAATTAAGTATATACTTGTTAAAGTTCAACCGTAAGCAAATTTGCACAATCTTTCAGCTATGTGCGTTCAATTGCTTGAAAATTCGGTTATCATAACAGCGTATTATAAAGGTTTATTGATATCAACTCCACGTACTTTGTTGGCTTTAATTCTTTCTAAGCGTTGAATTAAGGTGATCACATCTCGTCCTTCACGCATTCCGTCAATAAGTTTGCGCGCCTGCTTATTATCACCAATTTTATGAAAAATATAGTTATGTGCTTTGGCGTGCTCAATAAATGCAGCGCTATAAGTATTTTCACTTTGCATACCCAGACAAAAAAAACCGTAATCGAAAGGTAGTTTAAATTGGTTGCCGTCTTTATCGCTTACCAAAAAGTAATCGTCGGCGACTTCTAATAAAGTCGTTGATAAATGAACATTTACTCCATTGTGATTAAGCATTGTCATCATGGAAATTCGACCAATATAATCTAAATCTTCTGCCATAGCAGATTTCATTTCGACAATCGAAACATCTTTAGCCTTGTTTTCTGAGAAATATTCCACCACATCCAAACCGACGGCGCCACCACCAATCACCACCACTTTTTTATTAGGAATATCGGTAAATTGTGAAAAATCTTGCATAATATCGAAGATCGAAAACACCTTACGATTATTCGATTGCAGTTGAGCTTGCAAGCCTTTAATTGGTGGCAAAAGGGGCTTTGAACCGGTAGCACTCACCACTAAGTCTGGCTTAAGACTTTCGATAACTTCTGGTGTTGCTGTCGTATTTAGCTTAATGGTCAGATTTTTTAATTTTTTTGCCCGATTAATTAAAAATTTAGGTAAATCGGCAATGCGTGCTTTATAAGGAAAGCGTGAAATCATCATTGAAAGTCCACCTAAAAAAGGTTTTTCCTCAAATAAAGTGACTTTACAGCCAACTTCAGCTGCGCTGCATGCTGCTTCAAGACCTGCCGTTCCGCCGCCAATAACCACAACATTAATTGGTGTTGAAATTTGATAACGTTTGTAGTCTTCGTAGCTAATAATATCGGGATTAACCGTGCAGCGAATCGGTTTAGAACGAGCGATACGATGATCGGCACAACCAATATTGCACGAGATACATTTTCTTAACGTATCAAGTTCGTTATTTTGCACTTTTTCAACCCAATAAGGCTCTGCAATCAACCCACGACCCAACACCACAAAATCAGCGGTGCCTTCTTCAATGGTTTTAGCAATAATTGCCGGATCGCGAAAATTACCCGATGCAATTGTTGGCTTATTAAATTTATCACGCACGGCTTTAGCCATATAAGCACGCCAGCCGTCCGGTAAGTTCATCTGATCGATTTGAAATTGAATCGTATCATTTTGTGCCGCTGACACATCAAACACATCCACCCCGTCAGCAAGGTATTGAAGAATTTCTAACGTATCATCTAAACTATTACCGCCGTCGACAAAATCAACTGCACTAATGCGTAATAAAATTGGGAAATGTGGTCCAACTTTTGTGCGCATCTCATCAATAACCATTCGAATAAGGCGAGAGCGATTTTCTGCGCTGCCACCAAATTCATCGGTACGCCGATTATAGATTGGTGATAAAAATTGACTCAGCAAATAAGAGTGCCCACCATGAATTTCAACGGCATCAAAGCCTGCCCGCTGAGCACGTTGAGCGGCAAGCCCGTATTGTTTAACGATTTCATTAAGCTCTTCAACCGTTGCCGGTCTTGGCACATTACCGCCGGTTTTAGACGGGATATTCGACGATGAAATCGGTTGTAAACCATTTAAACGACCGGGGTAGGCTGATGCGCCGGCATGATTAATTTGCACGGCAACCGATGCACCATGTTTATGCATCCGCTCGGTAAATTTAAACAGACCGGGGATATACTGATCATTATCGATTCTCAGTTGGGTTGTGCCATTGGTACCATAGGGAAAATCAACACAGACATTTTCAAGGATAATAAGCCCAGTCCCGCCTTTTGCTCGTTGTTCGTAGTACTGAATATGGTCTTCAACCATTTCCCCGTTAAGGGTGGCGAAGTTGGTGCCAATAGGCGGCATAACAATCCGGTTACGAATAGTTGTTCTGTTAATCACGAACGGTTCAAATATAGCTGAAAGATTAGGCATATTTGGCTCCTTTTTATTAAATAATTTTCTTAATATCCGTTAAATATTTTTGGGTTTTAAAAAATTATTGATGAAAAATTTTATATATATATTTTATTAATTTTATTAAATCGATTCATTTTATCTATAAATCACTTAAAACGATAATGGCTCGCATCTGTTGCTCGATGCGAGCCATGTGAAATAACTAACTTAGTTAATTAAATTTTTTTGTTATATAACACTCTCTACCGACTAACTTGTCATTGAGAAACGTTTTAAATGCTAAAAAATGCGCTGTGTTTTGATGATGCTCTAACGCTTGCCTGTTAGCCCATGTTTCAGTAAAGATAAACGTATTAGAATCGCTCAAATCAATGCCCAGATCATAGGCAACACAACCTGATTCTTTTCTGCTAAGCGCAATTATTTGCTCGGCCGCTTGGCGGTATGCTTCAACAAAAGCCGGTTTAACGTGATGTATTGCGATGATTGACAATTCACTCATCGAAGCTCCCTATATTCTTTCGTTTGTTATCATTGATTATGAGTTAACTTTTAATATTCACGACCGCTAATATAAGCTATCTTGACAATAGCTATTTGCCGTTGCGGTTTACTATTTTTTATTCGCATTAAGTGCTGCATGCTGTTCAATGGCAAATTGACGACGCCCACCCGGACGAGGCACTAAATCGCCTAACATCACTTCATACCCACCGTCGACAACCAGCTCAGTTCCGTTAGAGTAATCCGAACGTTTACTGGCTAAATATAAAACGGCGTTGGCAATATCAATGGTTTCACCAATACGTCGGCTGGCTATCATACGTGTTCGCCCTTGTTCAACTTCTTTATCTTCATAGAATTTTCTTGATAACGGCGTTTTGACAAAGCACGGGCATACTGCATTACTGCGAATACCAAATTGCCCCCATTCTGCAGCAAACTGTTTAGATAGCATTGATACCCCGGCTTTAGTTGGACTATAAGCGCCACTGTATGTTTCGGGTGTATGAGAAGCAACGGTTGAGATATGCACCATACGCCCCGATTTTTGCTCAATCATCAAGCGCCCAAAGCGTTGTGACATTAAAAAATAACCGGTTAAATTAATATTGACTGTCGTTTTCCATTCATCAAGTGGCAAATCCTCAATGGGACAAAAACGCAAAATAGCCGCGGTGTTAACCAGCACATCACAGCGACCGAATACTTGTTTTACTTTGGCAACAGCGGCATCAACCTGTTCTTCAATTGTGGTGTTACACGCAATACCGATCGCTTGTATTCCATACTGCTTTGTGAGCTCTTTGGCAAATTGTTGGCATTTGGCTTCATCTAAATCAATCAATACCAAATTTGCTTTTTGTTTAGCAAATTCACGGCAAATTTCTAACCCCATACCGCCCATAGCGCCAGTGACGACACAGACATCATTTTCTAACCCTAACCAACTTTGGCTCATAAAAAACTCCTATTTCGTAAACTTGTTAACGACCGCTAAGTAAACGGTTTTAGCTTGTTATTTATTGCTTATTATTGTTTAAGCAGTGTTGCGATAATAATTTAGCTAAATATTTAATTATTTATTGCGCGATTAATTTAACTATCTATTTAGCTATCTATTTAACGACCTATTTATTTAACTGTGACTTCGATACAACACATCTAAAATATAACGTAACTCTTTGACATCAAGTTGCCCGGGGGCCGAAGCATTTTTTGCCGCACCAAATGTCATTGCTGAACCAAATGTTGTGCCAGCTATACGGCTAACTGCGCCTAGCCCCGCCATTGACATGGTGATAATTGGCTGGGTTGCGTACTTTTCGTTCATTTCAGTGGTGGCGGCAAGTAGCGTTAACACATCATCTGTCGATTTTGGCATCACTGCAATTTTCGGAATATCTGCCCCTAAGTCCTGCATTTTTCGTAATCGAGCGACAATATCGCTTTGTGCCGGGGTTTTTTCAAAGTCGTGATTAGAGCTGACCACAAAGACATGATGTTGGTGTGCAACGTCAATAATCTCTTTGACATACTCATCACCAATAAACACTTCAACATCGATCAGATCGACAAGTCCACTGCTGGCCATTTCTTTGTTTAACCGGATATAATCGCTAAGTGGCCATGGTTTTACCCCGCCTTCGTTTGCTGTTCGGAAGGTAAAGAGTATCGGCTTATTGGGGAGTAATTGTCCGATTTGTTTAGCCACTGCTTTTACTGCATCAATATCATCGACTTGGCTGAAGTGATCCACACGCCACTCAAGGACATCAAAATCAATAGATTGTAAAAATTTAATTTCATCGAGTAGTTCTGCTTCGGTTTTACCCACTACAGGTACGATAATTTTCGGTGCGCCGGTACCGATTTCAAGCTGTTTAATAGTAACTGTTTTCATTTTCAATCCTGTTTGCCAAAAGTTAGGTTAATAATCAATAATGCCACATAGCTTATTTCAAATAAGACAATAGCATAGATTAATCTGATAACTTACCTTTAATTATCTGCTTAATCTAAAAGCCGGTTAAAGCGTATGATAAATCAGTTAAAAGTAAGTTATTAGCCTGCGTAATTATTAATCATTAAATCCCATTTTTTCTTTTACATAGTCGATTGGCGCATCTTCACCCGTCCAAATTTTAATTTGCGCAGCGCCTTGCCATAGCATCATACCAATACCATTTAAGGTTTTGCAGCCTTGCTTTTCGGCGATTTCAAGTAATTTGGTTTTTCGGGGACTATAAATACAGTCAGTCACCACCAGATCCGGTCTTAACATGGTTGGATCGGTAATTAAACTTTGACCTTCTAATGGTTTCATACCGACACCGGTTGCGTTACAAAGCACTTGACTTGTGGCGATCGCCTGGCGAAGTTGCTCCGTATCGGCAAGGTCGGTGACAGATACTTTACATTGCGTATTTTCATTTAATTTTTTAGCAACCGCTTCGATTTTGGCGTAGCACTCATCTTTCTGATTAAAGATTGCAATCTCTTTCACACCGTCAAGTGCTGCTTGTACCACAATCGCCGTTGCCGCACCACCGGCACCTAAAATGGTCATTTTTTTGCCTATCACATCAACACTGGCTTCTTTAAGCATGCGCATATACCCAATGCCGTCGGTGTTGTAACCGGTAAGTACGCCGTTATCATTTGAGATCGTATTGCAAGCGCCACTCATTTCAACTGCCGGGGTTAATTTATCAAGATATTGGCAGACCAATTGTTTATTTGGCATCGATACTGCACTACCACGTAGCCCTAAAGCACGAAGCCCTTTTATTGCATCGGGTAACTTTTCTTGATCAACTTCGAAGGCTAAATAGACATAAGGGATATCAAGCTTAGCATAGAGGGTATTTTGCATTTGTGGCGATAAGCTATGACGAATTGGGTAGGCCATTAAACCAATCAATAAAAAATGACCGTCGATATTATTTCTCATTAAAAATTCTCCACTACTGACTTTGCTTTTTAGCAAAGGGTACACATTTACGATTGTTCTGCTACACGTTTTAATAATGCACGTGCATCTTCAATATACATTTTAGCGCGTTCAATCGGTGATTTGGATAACGCTAACTCATCGTTACAGCACTCAATTGAAATTGGCATTTCCGGTAACGCTTTTAACAGTGACACAAGGTCAATACCACCTCGACCCGGTGACAGGCGATAGTTACGAGCTTGATAGAGTAATCCTTCTATATCTTTTGGTTTCTCTTTGGTGCCGTCACACAGTTGCATATAGCGCCAACAATCTTTAGGTACTTTTTTCAAATCATCCAAAGTATTTGCCCCACGATCAAAGTGTAGTGGATCGATAATCATTCCTTGATTGTTTTGATTGGCTGTTTTGAGTAATTCAATCCCGGCATTTACTGTTGGAATATCAGTCCATGGCATCGGCTCAATATTTATTGCAATGCCAAGTGGTGCGGCAATTTCACACAGCTGGGCAAAATTATCGGCCAGGCGATTTTGATCCGGATCGTTGCCCGCCAGCAGTACCTGACTAGCGCCCAATCGGGCACCTGTTTCAAGTACCGGTAAAAAGTTGATTACACGGGTATCGGGTTTTAAGCGAAAAATCTCAATATCTAAGACTTTAATGCCGGTCTCTTTTAACCGACGTTCAATTTCGCGCACCATTGGCGTGTCACCAACAGTTGCATAAACGGGTTCGGTTGGGGTAGCGGGAATAAGCCGTAAACCAACATGAGTATAACCGGCTTCGGCAGCAACCAAAACTTGATTGGCTGGTGAAACATCTAAGACAGTTAACGCTGCCAATCCTATTGGACGGTTAGACATATCTTTCTCCTTAAACAAAAATCAATTCATCAAAACATAAATTGTGTAAATTTTTAGATCAGCCATATTGGTATTTATTATTATATTTCTATAAATAAGTTGATTTCTATTAAAAATTTCTATTGTTTAAAATATCGATTAATTGGGCGATTAGCAAGGTAAAAAAAAGATTTTTTGGCAAAATGCGATCTACATCAACAAATGAATAATCAAATAATTAAATCTAAATTGCGAAAAATTCAATCAACATATTGATTTTATTTTTTTATTTATTTTTTTGGCGGGTTGTTTTTTATTTAAACGCAAAGCGATGATTTTTTAAATAGGCAAGGGCTGGCGGTTAAGTCGGCATGATCAATTGCACTTTGGTTGGCTATCGCCTAGAATAACTTATTTTACTGAGCTACGAAGAATCCATCTTATGCATACCATTCTTGAATTTTTATCTTCAATCAATGCTGTCGTCGTTGCTGTTATTTTAATGTTAGTGCTGTCACTATGCCGTGTGCATGTGGTAATTAGTTTAATTATCGGCGCATTTGCCGGCGGCCTGTTTAGTCACTTAACTTTAAAAGAAACAATCGATGCTTTTAATACCGGCATCAGTAATGGTGCCAACATTGCACTTTCTTATGCCATGTTAGGTGCATTTGCTGTTGCGATATCCAAATCAGGGTTACCCGAATTATTAGCAGACAAAGCGATAAAACAGCTAACATCGAGCAGTGCAAAAACCCGAATTAAATGGACATTAATTGTCATTATTGGATTAGTGAGTATTTCCTCGCAAAATATTATTCCGATCCATATCGCCTTTATCCCGCTGTTAATTCCGCCACTGTTATATGTCATGTCGAGACTACAATTAGACCGACGTATGATTGCCTGTATCATGACATTCGGTCTGATTACACCTTATATGTTTTTACCGGTCGGGTTTGGTAATATCTTTTTAAATCAAATATTGTTAAAAAATATTATCTCATCAGGTATGGATGTGAGCCATGTCAATGTTATGCATGCAATGGCAATTCCGGCTTTAGGTATGTTTTGTGGTTTATTATGGGCAATTTTTGTCAGTTACCGTAAACCACGTGAATATAAAATTATTCGTGAAGAGACAAACCTTGATGCGCTTAACAACGTGAATAAACGTTCAGTTATCGTCTCTTTATTGGCTATTGTACTCTCTTTTACCGTGCAACTTTATACCGGCTCAATGATTTTAGGTGCTCTGATTGGTTTTATCTGCTTTATTGTCTCTGGCACCATAAAATGGGGTGAAGCTGACGGCGTATTTACTGACGGTATAAAAATGATGGCGATGATTGGTTTTGTTATGATTTCAGCACAAGGCTTTGCTGAAGTGTTAAAACAGACCCATGAAATTGAGCCACTGGTTATCAATAGCGCAGCGTTATTTGCCGGTAATAAAGTGGTTGCCTCATTTATGATGATGTTAGTGGGATTAGTGATAACACTGGGGATTGGTTCATCATTCTCAACCGTGCCGATTATTGCAGCCATTTATGTACCGCTTTGTGTGCAATTAGGTTTTTCACCGATTGCAACGGTCTGTTTAATTGGTGCATCGGGCGCAATTGGAGATGCTGGCTCACCGCCGTCAGATACCATTTTAGCTACATCGGCCGGGCTGAACAGTGACGGGCAACATGACCATATACGTGATAGTGTGATCCCAACATTTACCCATTTTAATATTCCGTTATTTATTGCCGGTTGGGTTGGGTCATTAATACTGTAATTTATCAATGCGTTAAGGTTATTATTATTTATGAATAAAAAGTTACAACAAAATATTCGAGCGATTTGCGCACAGGCTATTTATAACGTGCTTGAAGACGGGCAGTCGCTAAGTAATGCCTTAACGGTTTTGCAGCCTAAAATAGCCGACAAAGATCGTGCTTTAGTTCAAGAGATCTGTTTTGGCGTGATGCGCGTGTTGCCGGAGCTTAACTTTTACATTCATCGTTTGATGAAAAAAGTCATGACCGGTAAAAATAGGGTTTTGCACTATTTATTACTTGTTGGAGTTTATCAAATTCTCTATACCCGAATCCCTGAACATGCTGCTGTTGGCGAGACAGTTAATGCGGTCAACGATCTCAAAAAATCGGCATTAAAAGGTTTGGTTAATGGGGTATTGCGTGAGTTTTTGCGCCAGCAAACAACATTAACCCAGCAATTGAGTAAAGAGAGCCAACAACAAGCCAGCCGAACATGGCATCCGACATGGCTATTAAATCGCCTTAAACAAGCTTATCCCGATGATTGGCAAGCCATTGTTGAAGCCAATAATCAAAAGCCACCCATGTGGCTACGGGTGAATTTGAATCACTATACTGCAACTGAGTATCAACAATTACTGGCTGATGCACAAATTCAATCCGCCGTTTTTGCCGATATACCTTCTGCTATTCGCTTATTATCACCGGTAAATGTCACTAAGTTACCGGGTTTTGCTCAAGGTGCGGTAACGGTGCAAGACTTATCAGCGCAATATGCCGCTTACCTATTGGCACCACAAAATGACGAACAGATTTTAGATATGTGCGCCGCGCCGGGCGGTAAAACCACCCATATTTTAGAAGTGGCGCCAAAAGCTCACGTGCTAGCGGTTGACGTGGATGCCAGCCGAGCAAAACGCATTGATGAAAACTTAGCTCGCTTAAAACAACATGCCGAAGTGAAAGTTGGCGACGGTTTAACACCGGAAACATGGTGTAAAGGGCGACTTTTTGATCGTATCTTGCTTGATGCACCTTGCTCCGCTACCGGCGTAATTCGTCGTCATCCCGATATCAAATGGTTACGGCGAGATAGCGATATAGCGCAATTGACTGAACTGCAACATGCGATCTTAACCAATATTTGGCCTTATTTAAAAACAGGTGGCACTTTAGTCTATGCTACCTGCTCAATCCTCCCTGACGAGAATAGATTGCAGATTGAGCGTTTTTTACAAGAAAATAGTGATGCGAAATTGCAAGGCGAGGTTAAACAGTTTTTACCCACCGACAACGGCGGCGATGGGTTTTTCTACGCTATTTTAAGAAAAAGTAATTAGTGCATTTAAAAAAACATGCACTATTAAAAAATGAATAAAGCATTAACGTTGCGCTACTGACTGTAATTTTCAATCAATTGAGCTAATTGCTGGCTATGTTGTAATGCTTTTGCTTTTATTGTCGTTTTTTCTCCTTCTATTACAGGTGACACGCCATATAAAATGGCAGGGGAAAGGTATTTCATTTGGGTGTAGAGTGCTGAAATTTTAACGGATTGAAGTAAATGATTCATTAATTCAGGGGGATATTTTTGAAAATTTTGCTCTGTTTGTCCTACAGTTAAACTTTGCAATAACTTTTTATCTTTTAATTTATCTCCTTTTGAACCATAAGCAAATTGGTAGGTTAATACCTCATCAAACCATATTTTAAGTATCGCTGGCATGTTGAACCAATACATAGGGTATTGTAGAACGATAAGATCATGTCTAAGTAAAGCAGCTTGTTCTTCTTGTACATTGATTTTGTAATCTGGGTAAAGTTGGTGAATATTACGAATTTCAATATCCTTAACTTTATCTTGTAATGTTTCAACAATCGTTTTATTGGCAATTGATTGTTCAATATTGGGATGACCTAAAATAATTAATGGCATAATTGTTCCTTTGTTTTTATACTATAAAAAATTTAGTTACTCTATTTAGTTTATTGACTAATATTTTTTCAGCAATATCTATCAAATTTGATAGTAGGAATGTGTATGCAAAGTCGTGAACATCGATCATCAATACGATATAAGAATAAAATTTATTATTGCCCAATAAGTTTAGCTATGGATTTAATCGGTGGAAAATGGAAAGGTGTTATCCTTTATTATTTGCTTTCTGGTGAAAAACGATTTAGTGAGTTAAAAATGGTGATCCCAGAAATCACTGATATGACGCTAAGCATCCAGCTTAAAAAGTTGGAAGAAGATGAACTTATTACTCGCCGTGTATATGGTGAAAAACCACCACTTAAAGTGTTATATAAATTAACCCCTTTGGGTGAAAAAATTGGTCCGGCACTTGAACAGCTTTGTTTGTGGGGATTAGCCGTTTAGAATTCTTTCATCATATCTAAACCAAACTAAAGGCAACGAATAATGATTAACAATGACCCCATTTTTTTGCAAAAAAAGTTGATGAGCGGGGTTTTTTAGTCCGAAATTTCAATTAATAACATCTTATAATCCTTACTTGGACAATTTTTGATAGATATGATAAATTCCAAATCTGTTTTGCGTTATTAAGATTTTTGTTATGGCTTACACATTAACCTATAATGATCTCCCCGAAAATATTCAATACTGGCAAGGTTTACCTTTATCTTTAAATGGCTGTGAAGTGGTACCGCTTGACTATAATGCCGGTAAAACAGGTTGGATTATTTATGGTAAAAAATTAAATAAAACGATTTTATCGAACTTCCAAAGACAATTGGCAATGCCAATGGTGATAGTGTCATCTTGGAAAGTGAAATCTTATCAAATTGTCCGTATTGCCGGTATGATCCCCAAAAAAGCGAAATCAATTTCGCTGGCATTAGGTATTGACGTTTCACCTATCGATAATTTGCCAACTTTAAACTCACCGGGCTTATTGGTTATGGATATGGATTCAACGGCAATTACCATTGAATGCATTGATGAACTGGCAAAACTGCATGGCGTTGGCGAGCAAGTTGCAGCCGTTACCGAACAAGCCATGCGAGGTGAGCTTGATTTTGCAACCAGTCTACGTAAACGAGTCGCAACCTTAAAAGGGGCACATCAAGATATCTTACAGCAAGTTAAACAGTCACTACCAATGACATCGGGATTAACCTATTTGGTTAAAGAGTTACATAAAAAAGGTTGGCATGTTGCCATTGCCTCTGGCGGTTTTACCTATTTTGCAGATCACCTAAAGCAGAAATTAAAGTTAGTTGATGCGTATGCCAATGAGTTAGAGATTAAAAACAATCGCTTAACCGGTAAAGTCATCGGTCAAATTGTCGATGCTAAATATAAGGCTCGCACTTTACAACAATTAGCCGCCTCATTAAATATTCCTATTGAACAAACCGTGGCAATTGGCGATGGTGCCAACGATTTAATGATGATTCGTATTGCTGGTCTTGGGGTTGCTTATCATGGCAAACCAAAAGTGGTAGAAAAGGCGAGAATTAGCATTAATTATGCAGATTTAACTGGATTATGGTGTATCTTATCGACAAGTTTATTAAGTGAAGGTTAGGAGAATAATTTGGCAAAAAGTGTTAAACGTGCGTATGTTTGTAATGATTGCGGGGCTGATTATCCACGTTGGCAAGGGCAATGTAGTGCTTGTCATGCTTGGAACACCATAACCGAAGTTAGGCTTGCAAGCTCATCATCACGTAATGAACGATTAACAGGCTATGCCGGCAGTGTCGCTGGGCAAGCAAAAATCCAAAAATTATCTGAAATTAGTTTAGAAGCGCTACCGAGATTCTCAACTGGATTTTCTGAATTCGATCGGGTGCTCGGTGGCGGCGTAGTGCCGGGGAGTGCGATATTGATCGGTGGTAATCCCGGCGCCGGTAAAAGTACCTTACTATTGCAAACGATGAGTAAACTCTCAGCGCACATGAACACCCTTTATGTGACCGGGGAAGAGTCTTTACAACAAGTCGCAATGCGCGCCCACCGATTAGGTTTACCGACCGATAATATCAACATGCTGTCTGAAACCAGTATCGAGCAGATCTGTTTACTGGCCGATCAATCTCAACCAAAACTTATGGTGATTGATTCGATACAAGTGATGCATCTGTCTGATATTCAATCCTCGCCCGGTAGTGTTGCGCAAGTGCGGGAAACCGCCGCTTATTTAACTCGCTTTGCCAAAACCAAAGGTATTGCCATTATTATGGTCGGTCATGTGACTAAAGACGGTTCGCTTGCGGGGCCTAAAGTGCTGGAACACTGCATTGACTGCTCAATATTATTAGACGGTGATGCCGATTCAAGGTTTAGAACGCTGCGCAGCCATAAAAACCGTTTTGGTGCAGTGAATGAACTTGGCGTTTTTGCCATGACTGAACAAGGTTTGAAAGAGGTAAGTAACCCGTCAGCAATATTTTTAAGTCGGGGTGATGAAATGCTACCCGGTAGCTCCGTTATGGTGTTATGGGAAGGTACCCGTCCATTGCTGGTAGAGATTCAAGCGCTGGTTGATCACTCCATGTATGGCAACCCAAGGCGAGTGACCGTGGGCTTAGATCAAAATCGCTTAGCGCTGTTGTTGGCGGTATTGCATCGACATGGTGGATTACAAATGGCCGATCAAGATATTTTTGTCAATGTGGTCGGTGGCGTAAAAGTGACAGAAACCAGCGCCGATTTAGCTTTAATCGCGGCCTTAGTTTCAAGTTTTCGCAATCGCCCGTTACCGCAAGATGTGGTCATTTTTGGCGAAATTGGTTTAGGTGGTGAAATCAGACCGGTTCCTAGTGGGCAAGAGAGAATTGCCGAAGCAGCTAAGCATGGCTTTAAAAAGGCGATCGTACCTATAGCCAATATGCCCAAAAAGAGACCAGAAAATATGCAAGTTTTTGGTGTGAAAAAAGTTTCTGAAGCGTTAGATATCTTAAATGATTTGTCATGATTTTAGCTACTTGCTAACTACTCTGCCGACATCTTTGCTGGCAGAGTAGTGATATCATTAAAGGTTATAATTAACAGGACTAATAACAGATCTCATAACATGGCTGGTAAGCACTTCCGCCCGGTAATTTCATCCGATCTTGTTTAACAAAACTGCGTAACAGATTATCCAACTGTTTCATCAGCTCACGATCTCCTTGCAACTTGTATGGACCATGTTCAGCAATTTGCTTCATGCCAAACTCTTTGACATTGCCGGCAACAATACCGGAAAAAGCACGGCGTAAATCGGCGGCTAATAGCTCAACCGGTTGATCTTTATGTAAATTCAGCGCAGCCATATTTTCATGAATTGGCGTAAACGGATGCTGGAGTGACTCATCGATTTTCAGTAGCCAGTTAAATCCATAAGCGTCGCCGGTTTTTAAGCGGGAAGATTTAACCTGTTTGACCCCTTCTTTCATAATCCGAGCGACCTTTTCCGGTGAATCAATCACAATTTGATAAAGTTGAGTCGCTTGTTCACCAAGGGTATTACGAATAAAGTCATCAATTGCCGTAAAATAATCTTCACACTCTTTTGGACCGGTTAAAATAAGCGGTAAGGTTTGATTTTTATTGGCCGGATTTAACAAAATACCCAAAATATAAAGCAGCTCTTCAGCGGTGCCCGGACCGCCTGGAAAAATAACAATACCGTGCGCGATACGGACAAACGCTTCAAGCCGTTTTTCAATATCGGGCATAATAATAAGTTCATTTACCAGTGCATTAGGTGGCTCAGCGGCAATGATTGAAGGCTCTGTCATACCAATAAATCGGCTTTCTTTATAACGTTGCTGAGCATGACCAACAGCGGCGCCTTTCATTGGGGCTTCCATAATGCCGGGTCCACAGCCAGTGCAGATATTAAGCTCACGTAACCCTAACTGCATGCCGACTTGACGGGCATAATAGTATTCGTTTTCATTAATCGAATGCCCACCCCAACAAACAATAAGGTTAGGCTCTTCGCCAACATGTAGCGCATTGGCGTTACGCAAAATCGAAAACACAAGGTTGGTGATGTAATAGGAGAGATCTTTTTCAAGTTTCACATTGGAAACTAACTGTTTTACCGCACTAATTTGGCTGTTTAAGAAAAGAATATCACGCAACACCGCAAAAAGATTTGCCTGTATTGAGCGAATAATTTTCTTATCGACAAAAGCGCTTTCCGGGGCATCAATAAGCTCTAATTTGACCCCACGCTCTTTACTAATAACATTGACTTCAAACGATTTAAATCTATCTAAAAGTTCTTTAGTACTATCGGTTTTACTGCCAGCATTAAGTGTCGCTAACGCACAATTTCTAAATAGCTGATAGAGTTCACTATTGGCTGATTTTTTTAAAATATCAACCTCAGCTTGTGCCAGCAAATCCATTGATCCAAAAGGGCTTACTTGGGTGATCATCACAACCTCCATTTGACGGTTTTATCGACAAGGGAATCATTATATACCGAAATAGAATGAATACTAAGCAAAGCTGCAAATAACCTAAAAATATAGGCTAATAGGGTGAATGAAAAAAATTTTCTAGTTATGAAATAAATAAACCCCCTATAATAAACAAAAAACGTAAAAAATTGTCATATTATTCAAACTACAAGGTATTAATCAAAGTTAGCGAGTTATCAATGAAAAAAGATTTTTATTTACTTAAAGGGACTGTCAGTAAGTTGAAGAAAGGAGAAAAGGACGATCAAACTCTGCTATTAATCTCATCGATTCTGGCTTTTTTTAGTTATTTATTCAAATCTCGCCCGTTGTTAAAGGGAAAATACTTCACCTGTTATGTGGGTAATCATGCGGTCGAAGGGCGAGTTAGCCGCATTGCTTTTGAAGAGGGTGACTATGTTGAAATGCTGGTCAAACCGCCACAAGACTACGATACTTATCAATGCTATGCCATTCGAATTCCAGCGCAACACATGTTGATTTTTCCCCGTTATATTGGCATGTCAACATGTGAATTTTTGAAAATAAACTTTATTTTAACTACCATTATGGTTGTGATTTGTTGTCTTGTATTTTTAATTATAAGCCTTTGCAATGATGCGTCATTGAGTTACCTGCTTAATGTAATTAAATATAGTTTTTGGGGGTGGATATTTAGCATTATTTTCATCTTCTTTGCGGCAGGTGGCGGGTACTCGTTTTTTGGTAATCAAGTTTTAGCTTCTTGGGGTTATCCAAAACCTTGGCGACATAGCGTTGCTGGCGAAACCATACGATTTAAAAAATTATATCGTGCAGGTGCCAGTGACATATTTAATGATCCGCAGACACCCGAATTTAAACCGTTAGCGCAATTTAAAGGCGAATGTGATTATTATTGTAAAACGCCAACATTACCTAACTGGCTACCAATTATTGACTAGATAGCATCAACGAATAACAAAGAAGGAACTTTATGAAATCTTGCACCACAACCTCGATTGCACATTATCAAATTATCACTGGTTATATCACGGATTTAGCTGTCTATTCATCACGAGAGACTTTTATTCAAGCCCGCCAATTAGCTGGGTGTGCGGATATTAATTTAAACTCAATCGGTTATCTCGCTGTGGTGTATAAAATCAATCAAATGATTGCTGCACAGGATTCAGCCGGCAAGGGCGATACGCCAAATATTGAACAATATTACCGATTTAAATTAGGTGATAAGCTAATTGAAGGGGTTTGTAGTCGTGTTGCTTTTGCTGACGGTGATTATGTTGAGGTAGTGGTTGACCCAATTGACGGTGGTAGCTATTTTGCCTATGCGCTACGTCGACCTGCTGATCATATAATATGGATGCATCCTTATGTTATAGAGGGTACAGAAGCGAGCGTTGAAAATCCTAAAACTCGCACATCACTGATTGTAAAGGTCTTGGAGCTGATCGGCATTTCAAGTTGTATTTGGGGCTTGATACAGCTCTATTTGCAAATCTCATTGGTACCGACATCGTATCTCTTTATTTTGGGGGTAATATTGTTGCTCCCTTTAAATATATTTTGTGGCAAAAAAAAACAAGTCAACACAGGTTCACCGATCGCAGACAGGATTTATACCACTTTAGGCTATCATAATCCTAAGCAGTTTAATATTGAAAAAGAGCAAGCCTTATTCTTAAAGAAATTAGAGCAGTTAAGTGCAGATTATATAGCAAATTATCAAGGCCCATTAACCGAGGGTGAGGAAATAATAAAAGAATTTCTTGATCAATATAAAGACCAACAATCGCCTAATGATACTGAAACTGACAAATTAGTTAAGCAATATCTAAAAACTGAGCTAAATGGTATGCAGTGGGTCTACCTTTATCGCTGTACGCCGACTATCCCCAATTACATCACCGTTATTCATACTGAAAGTAATAATGATGAAATTGAATCCTCTAATCAATCATCGAATAGTGATAACAATTAATTGTCCGTAGTCAATAAATAGTGTCTATGCTAGACTTAAACAAACTCTGAAGCTTTTTCACCTAAGTGAGTTTGGATTTCATATGGTGGACTAGCCGCGGTATAGCGCAGAAATGGCTATGCTTCCCGATTTGGATAAGGTGTTTGTGATATGCAATTAATGGATAATTTTCAGCGTCGATTTCAATATCTACGCTTGTCGATTACCGAGCAGTGTAATTTTCAGTGTCAATACTGTTTGCCTGACGGTTATCGCCCCAACAAAGAACATCAGTTTTTATCGCTTAATGAGATCGGTAATGTTGTCTCAACATTTACCGAACTTGGCGTGCATAAAATTCGCTTAACCGGTGGTGAGCCGACCTTACGTCGTGATTTTATTGATATTCTATCGCTGATAGCCACTTATCCGAGTGTGACTGAACTGGCAATAACCACCAATGGATCACGTTTATTAAAAAATATTGCGCATTGGCAGCAAGCTGGTCTGAACGCTATTAACCTGAGTATTGATAGTTTTTCGCCACACGTGTTTAAGCTCATCACCGGGCAAGATAAATTAACTTCATTAATTTTAGGTGTTGAAAAAGCGTTAGAAGTCGGCATTAAAAAAGTTAAAATCAATACTGTATTGATGAAAAATCTTAACGATAACCTGTCTGATTACCTGATTTGGCTTAAAGATAGACCGGTTGAATTACGCTTTATTGAACTAATGGAAACTGCTGAAAGTCAGCCTTTTTTTCAACGTTATCACTTTTCCGGTCAAATGATTGAGCGGCAATTAATTGAGCAAGGTTGGCAGTTACAGCCCAAAGCGCCGTTATCCGGCCCGGCTAAGGTTTATGCGCATAGCGACTATCAAGGCAAGATCGGGCTGATTATGCCGTATTCAAAAGATTTTTGTAAAAGTTGTAACCGTTTGCGAGTCTCATCATTGGGTCAGTTGCATTACTGCCTATTTGGGCAAGCGGCGGTTGATTTGCGTGACTTATTGGTTAGTCCAGCGCAAAAAGCCCAACTTAAAGCTCGAATCCTCGCTTCATTAATGATAAAACCGGAAAAACATTTACTGCAAGAGCATCAGATCGGTATGTTACCAAATCTATCCTATATTGGCGGGTGATAGGCGATTTTGTTGTGGCACATCGGTTAACTGCCAGTGTTCAATCGCCCATTGCAGCAGTTCGGTTTGGCTGGCATCTCGCCAATCCGGCAAGATAGGTTGCCCTAAAAATTGTAGAGCTTGAACGGTTAACGCTGTTAAATTGTTTAAATCAATCGGTTTAGCGTGATTTTGCTTGGAAAGTTTATTTCCGTGATTATCCAACACGAGCGGTAAATGGCAGTAAGTTGGCACCGAATAGCCAAACAACTGATAAAGCGAAATTTGTTGAGCGGTAACCGGCAATAGATCCGCACCTCGCACAATTTCGCTAATGCCTTGATAATGATCATCTAACACGACAACCAAATTATAGGCAAATAGCCCGTCTTTTCGATGAATAATAAAATCTTCCTTTGCCTTAGCTGGCTCAACTGTTTGTAAAACTTGAATTTTATCTTCAAACTGAAAAATCGGATGATGTTGTGCTAAGCGAATCGCTAAAGGTTGCCCCTGACCAATGGTTAAATATCGCTGGCGACAATAATTATCATAAATACCATTTTCAAGTTGGTGAATGCGCGCACGGGTGCAGTTGCAATAATAAGCTTGCTGCTTAGCTAATAGTGAATGCAGTATATCTAAATAGCGCTCGCTACAAGCTGATTGATACAATACATTGTCATCCCAATGTAAGCCAACGGCTTCAAGTGTTTTTAATATAAGGGATGATGCACCTTTCGCCTCACGGGGCGGGTCGATATCTTCAATCCGAACTAACCATTTACCTTGGCAAGATTTGGCTTGAAGATAGCTACCCAGAGCCGTCACCAATGAACCAAAATGAAGTGGCCCTGAAGGCGACGGGGCAAAACGACCAATATAGCGTTTAGGCATATCGGATTAATGAAGATAATTTATTGATTAAATGGGAATTATATACCCATTTGTTTTTCGCGGAGTTCTGCAAGCGTTTTACAGTCGATACATAAATCCGCTGTTGGTCTTGCCTCTAAACGACGAATACCGATTTCAATACCACAAGAGTCACAATAACCAAAATCATCGGATTCGATTTTCTTTAATGTTTTTTCAATCTTTTTGATAAGTTTTCGTTCTCTATCACGAGCACGTAATTCTAAACTGAACTCTTCTTCTTGTGTTGCCCGGTCAGCTGGATCTGGAAAATTAGCAGCCTCATCTTGCATGTGAGACACAGTTTTCCCCATTTCACCTTGAAGTTGTGAAAGCCATGCTTCTAAGATAAGTTTGAAATGTTTCAATTGCTTAGGATTCATATACTCCTCATCTTTTGCCTCTTTATAAGGCTCTAGCCCAGCAATTGAAAGTAGGCTAAGAGAAGATGTATTTAATTTTTGTTCCTTTTTCACAGCAATCCCCTTAAGTACAGATTATTTGCAAGCGCTAAACTATAGCAATAAATTAGCCTTTGGCAAATTTTTTTTAATATTTTTTTGCTGAAAAATAAATCAAAAACGACAACTATCTGTTATTAATAAAGATAATTACTTATTCCACTTTTTTATTCCATTTTCACAACATTTGGAAACTAAATCAGACAAGTTATCGTTATCAGGTAGAATAAGATCGGGTGCGATATCAAACAGCGGGTAAAGCACAAATTCTCGGTTTTTCATATGATAATGTGGGATAGTTAATCTTTCACTGTCGATGATTAAATCATCATAAAGTAAAATATCGAGATCTAACGTTCTTGCACCCCAACGGTTATCTTTACGAACACGCCCTTGCGATTTTTCAATCGCTTGCAGTTGATCGAGTAATTCAATGGGTGATAGCGTGGTGGTCAGTTTGATAACTGCATTAAGATAATCATTTTGATCTTGCGGCCCTAAAGGTTTACTGCGATAAAAAGGCGACACCGCAGACACGCTGGAATTAGGTAACTGTTTTAACGCCGCAATAGCACGATTAGCTTGAGCAAAAGGATCATCAAGGTTGCTACCTAAAGCAATATAACAAATTGACATAATAACCGGTGACTTTATCAGATTATGATTAACGAAGGTCGAGCATTTTAACATAGAAAATAGTGATCAAACATATTTATCTAAACCGATTAAGTGATATGATTCATTAAACCTAGCCAAATAGCGTTTATTAAAAATATAAGCAGCCATTAACCCATGACGAGAACAGTCCATGAATTTAGCTCAACAATTAGCGCAGATTATCGAACAGACACCAGTAATCAGTGATCGCATGGTTATCCGTCGAGCCATTGCCGGAGTTACTGACTATTTTGCCAGTAGCTTACAAGCGCATAATGATGCAGATGCGCAAAAATTGCTGGCGTGGTTAACCGATGAAGGCGGGCATCAACGAGCATGGCTGGTTGGTCGCAAGCAGTTAGCGACTGCTCGTCAAGCGGCGCTGTTTAATGGTTTTCAAGCGCACTGTCTGGATTATGATGATGTCCATGCCGATGTACGAGGTCACCCTTCAGCCGTCATTTTATCTGCACTATTTGCCAGTGTACGGTTAGATAAACCACCAACAAATATTGACGGCCGGCGCTTTTTAACCGCCTATGTGATCGGGATTGAAGTTATGGCATTGTTGGGAAAAAGTGTCAATCCCTACCATTACGAAAAAGGTTGGCATGCGACGGCCACTTTAGGCGGCATTGCCGCAACAGTCGCCATTTGCTACTTATATCAAGAACCTTTTTTAACCGAAGCTTTTGCTTTAGCGGCGACTCAAGCCGCCGGCATGCGCCTGTTAATGGGGACACCGATTAAGTTTTTACATGCCGGGCTAGCCGCTCAACAAGCATTGCAAACCGTTGAATGGTTAAGAGCGGGTTTGACTGCCGATCAAAATTTTTTAGATGAAAACCTCGGTTTTTTAGCTATTTATGGGCAGAATAATGAGCAATTGACCTTACAACAATGGGCAAAACCGTGGAAAATCGTTGAGCCCGGGCTATGGTTTAAAACCTACTCTTATTGTTCAGCGGCTGCTTACATTGCCGATGCTGGGCAATTACTTTATCAGCAGCAACAATTTAAGCCGGATAACATTGCCAACATTACCCTCTGTTTTGCGCCTCCGAAAAGCGATGCGGCGTTAATTTACCAATCCCCGACAACCGGTGAGCAGGGGCGGTTTTCCGCAGAATATATTTTAGCCTTGACGATACTGGGTTATCCACTTGATTTTGAACGTTTTTCCCCTGAGCCGATTGCTGACAATATTGTGTCGTTAATGCAAAAAATGCAACGCCATTATCAAACGGCCAATACCTGTCATAAGTCCTCAAATCGCTATGTGGTTGTTGAAATCGAATTTTTGTGCGGTAATAAGCTTTCACAGCGGATTGATTTTCCTAAAGGATCACCACAAAATCCTTATACCAATGAGCAGATGCGCTTAAAACTACTGCAAGCAGTCGGGGATGAGCAAAAAACCGATAATTTATTGGCCGATATTGAACAACTGGCAAACGGGTTAAGTTTAGATCAATTTTTACAGCGCCATTGGTTGACGCTGTAATCAAGCTCGGTTTTTACCTCAGTTGGCGGTTAATTAACTGCGGTTAAACAGTTAACTAAATTTGAAAATCGATATCATCCGTTAATTGCCGTAAAAAGCGTTGGGTTAAGGCATTTTGGGGATTGTCGATAATTGATTTTGCTAAGCCTTCCTCAACAATAATGCCGTTAGCCATAAAGATAATCCGATCGGCTACATATTTAGCAAACTCCATTTCGTGCGTCACAATAATCATTGTGATATTTTCTTTAGCAAGTTGCAGCATCACTTGTAACACCTCGTGCACCCGCTCCGGATCGAGTGCGGAGGTTGGCTCATCAAATAACAACACTTTCGGTCTGACTGCCAGCGCTCTGGCGATAGCAATGCGTTGTTGTTGCCCGCCGGATAACGTGATCGGATATTGATTGGCATAATCAACCATGCCCACCCTTTCAAGTAACCACAGTCCTCGTTGCAACGCCTGTTTCTTATCCATTTTTTGGCCAACAATTAACGGATAAGTAATGTTTTCTAACGCCGTTTTATTTTTGAACAAGTTATAGTGTTGAAACACCATTGCCGACTGTTTACGCAATTCGGTCTCTTGCCTGTGATTATAGTGCTGACAATCAAGCGTCACCTCGCCAATTTGGATAATGCCGCTGTCGGGTTTTTCTAATAAATTTAAGCAACGCAATAAGGTGGATTTTCCCGAACCTGACGGACCAATAATTGCCACCACTTCACCTTGTTTTACATTTAGGTTAATTTCTTTTAATACTGGATTATTGGCAAACCTTTTTGATAGCTCTGATACCTTAATCATAATCCGCCTCCTTTAACGATGATATGGCTTAGTCAGTTTTCGTTCTAACTGCTTTTGTAGCCACGAATAAGCGACTACAGTAAGCCAATAGACAATACCCACCGCTAAATAGGTTTCAAAATAGAGAAAAGAGTTGGCCGTTAACATCTTCCCTGCGGCAAGTAACTCTTGCACACCGACAAAAAAAGCTACTGATGAATCTTTAAGTAACGAGATAAACATATTACCGGTATTGGGCAGGGCGTTAACCATTGCTTGTGGCAATATTATGCCTCGATAAACTTGAAAGATAGTTAAACCTGATGTCAACCCCGCCTCTTTCTGACCGATATCGACCGATGCCAAACCCGCCCGAAAGATTTCGGCTAAATAGGCTGAATATTTTAGGCTAAAGCAGATAATGGCCGCCGTGGTTGCACCCATTTGCTTTAATACCGGAAAGATTTGCGGTAATCCGTAATAGATAATAAACAGTAACACGACCGACGGTATACCACGAAATAGCGAAATAAACAGCGAAAAAATCGCATCAACAATTATTATCTTGTTATTACGCAACAGGGCGATAGCCAATCCTAAAACAATGGCAAATGATATTGAGACTATCGCAATAAAAAGCGTGACCGGCAAATACGGTAATATCTGTCCAAACACGCCAAAAAAATAGTCTATATTAAAATTCATGAGGTAATATCTTCGCCAAAATATTTAATCGATAGATTTTTCAAGGTGCCATTAGCACGTAACTTTTCTAAAGCTTGATTAAATTTTTCACGCAGTGCCTGACCTTTCTCATCTTTACTAAATGGGAACGCCACTTGTTCGATAGTGATTGGATCACCGACTAATTTAAACGGTAAATTTTTGCGTTTGATTTCGGCCAGTAAAATCGGTTTAGAATTCACATAACCGTCAACACGCTGATATTCCGTATCATACATCGCTCCGTCCCTTGTTTCGTAAGTTTTAATGGTGATCTCATTATTCGGGAAGGCTTTTTTCAGATTGTTAATGTGATTTGACCCTAAAACGCCGGCAATAGTTTTGCCGTTAAAGTCGGGCAGAGTGTTAATGGTTTGATTATCTTTATGTGTCACAATTTGGCTACCATAAAAGCTGTAAGCATTGGAAAAATCATACTTAGCTTGACGGGCTGGCGTAATGGCAACGGCATTGGCAATGGTATCTAATCGCCCCGAATCAAACTGCCCCATTAAGCCACCAAATTCAGCAATCACCCATTCAACTTGATAGCCTAACTCGTTGGCAATGGCTTGTGTTACTTCCACATCAAAACCGACTAATTTATCATCCTGCTTATAACCATTAGGATAACTTTGACCGGTTGAACCGACTTTAATAACGGTCTTTTCGGGGGCTTGAGTTTTCGATTGGTTATCGCATGCCGTTAATAAGGTTAAGCTAGCGATTAACGCTGCTGAACATAGGGTTTTTATGGTTTGCATACTTTGGTACTCCTGTTTTGCCATTCGCTGTAGCTTTGATGATTAAATATTTTTTCAAAATAGATAGTGGTGTGATCAGCGGTTAAATCGGCTTGACCAATTTCATGGTAGCCTTTTTTAATATAAATCTGTGCTAACCATGGGTGATTTGCTGCTGTGCCGAGGGTGACGGCGGGTAACTTTAGCTGGTTAATTAAAATCTGCTTTTCAACAAATTCCCATAACGCATTGCCAAAACCTTGTCCTTTATAGTGCTGACAGGTTGCAAACCAACCTAAATGCGGTAACCCATAAGGCCCGGGATTATTGCCCCACGGAAAACGGATGCTTAACGTTGAAACTAATTGCCCCTGTTTTTCATAAACATAAACAGCATTTGAATCAATATGCCGGGCGATTTGTTCTGGCGTGACCGTTGCGGCAGCGAAATGGATCCCTAATTGCGTGGTAGCTTGATAGGCATCATGTAACAGCCGTTGATAAGCAGGAATATCGGCGTGGGTGATCAGGCGAACGCTCATGCTAATACTCCACTTTGCTCAGCATAATCGATAACCTGATCGACTTTTTCCGGTGCCAAACCAAGATAGTTAATTGGGTCGAGCCAACTATCAAGTTCGGCTTCGCTAAATTCTTGATTTAAATTTGGATCGGCCAGCAACACGGTTTTAAACGTTTGGTTTTGCTCAAACGCTCGCATCGCACATTGATAAACCAAATGATGTGCAGTCTGCTTGCCTAGCCGTTTACCTATTTCAAACATCACTTTTTCTGACAGCAGTAAGCCATTTTGTAGAGATAAATTGGCTAACATACGATCGGCATTGACTTTCAAACCTTTAAGCACCGCTAACGCTGTTTGTAATTGTGCTGAAATGTAGAGGTTAATTTCTGGCAGGGCGATCCACTCCGCTCGCCAGCTCATGGCGTCACGTTCATGTTCAACTTTCATCGATTCATGGATTAATGCCACACTTTTTAATAAAGGCGCAGTTAAACTGGCAAGGCCTTCTAAAGCTGCGGGATTGCGTTTATGGGGCATAGTGGTTGAACCGATTTTACCGTCAGAAAACGGCTCTTCCACTTCATTAATTTCAGTGCGCATTAAGTTATAAAACTCATTGCCAATTTTGCCTAAACTGCCGCTGATAAGTGCAATGACTGAGGCATATTCGGAAAAGCGATCACGTGCTGCTTGCCAGCCAATATTAGGGGTATTAAGTCCTAGTCGAGATAAAGCACGTTCTTCAACTTGCGATCCCAGTTTACCGATTGAGGCATAAGTACAAATTGCACCACTGATATTCCCCACCAGCACCCGTTGTTTGATTTCGTTTAACCGCTGTAAATGACGGACAAACTCATCAAGCCAGACTGCCAGCTTAAAACCAAAGGTCGTCGGTAACGCTTGCATACCATGGGTGCGCCCAACCATTGGTAAATATTGATACTGTTTGGCTAAACGTTTCAACTCAAGAGCGACCAGCTTGGTATCACGTTCAATAATGGAAAAAGATTGTTTTAACTGCAACACCGTTGCGGTATCGACAATATCTTGAGTGGTTGCACCATAATGGATAAACTGACCGGCTTGACCAACTTGCTGTTGAAGGGCGTTAATGGTAGACATTAACGAGTGCTTAGCTTTAGCCGCTTGTTCGGCAATTTCTTCAAGGGATAATTGAGCGGCATTGGCTTTACTCACAATGGTTTTTGCTGCATCAGCAGGAATAACACCTAATTCACCTTCCGCTTGTGCTAACGCAACTTCCACCTCAACTTGCTTTTCTAAGCGATTTTGTTCCGACCAAACCGCTCGCATTTCACTGGTGCCAAAGTTATTACCTAAAACTAAAAAATCTAAAATATGTGAAGCCACCCAACAATCCTCAATAATTCTTGTTATCCTTTTGCACAATTATTAATAATTATCGAGGTATCGTCTAATAACCAGTTTGCCTATGGATATAACTAAATGGAATATTCTAAACATTAACGAAGGGATCTGTTTAAAAAGCCAACTAATCCCTGGCGGAAAGCTTAAAAAAGTTAGTGTCTGTCAAAAAGTTTCAGAAAACATAGGTGTTTAAGCAAAAAACACAAATCACTGACAAGAACTTTCAGAAAACATACACGTTTAAGTATAAAAACAAAATTTTAAGATATTGTTTAAAATATCCAAATTCCCATACCATTACTTTCCACAAAAACAAACAAGTGCACCAGACCGCACCTTCACAAAGCGCCGACAACTGAGCGAGGTTAGCACGCCAAACAGGGATGTTTGGCGAGGCGCTGCTTTGTCCGGAACAAATCAGCGCCGGTGCGTTAAGACCGAACGAAGGCGGAGGACAGTCGAAGACCGCTTTGGGTGGTGCTGCGAGGGGGTATAGGGGGATTTCGCAAAAAATCCCCCTATTCGGACGCAGACACCAAAATGAAAATATCGACAGATTAACAGCGTCCGAAACCTGCGGACTAAAAACCCGCAATTTTTAAAGAAATAAAAACCTTGTCAAGAAGTTTCAGAAAATATAGGTGTTTAAGCAAAAAAACAAATTACTGACAAGAACTTTCAGAAAACATATACGTTTAAGTATAAAAACAAAAGTTTTAGATATTTCCAAAATATCCCAAAACCCATACCGTTACCTTTCCCAAAAGCAAACAAGTGCACCAGATCGCACCTTCACAAAGCGCCGACAACTGAGAGAGGTTAGCACGCCAAACACGGATGTTTGGCGAGGCGCTGCTTTGTCCGGAACAAATCAGCGCCGGTGCGTTAAGACCGAACGAAGGCGGAGGGCAGTCGAAGACCGCTTTGGGCGGTGCTGCGAGGGGGTATAGGGGGATTTCGCAAAAAATCTCCCTATTCGGACGCAGACACCAAAATGAAAATATCGACAGATTAACAGCGTCCGAAACCTGCGGACTAAAAACCCGCAATTTTTAAAGAAATAAAAACCTTGTCAAAAAGTTTCAGAAAATATAGATGTTTAAGCAAAAAAAACACAAACCGCCGACAAGAACTTTCAGAAAACATATACGTTTAAGTATAAAAACAAAATTTTAAGATTTTGTTTAAAATATCCAAATTCCCATACCGTTACCTTTCCCAAAATCCAAAACCTGCACCAGATTGCACCTTCACAAAGCGCCGACAACTGAGAGAGGTTAGCACGCCAAACAGGGATGTTTGGCGAGGCGCTGCTTTG
>NZ_JAFNNZ010000014.1:0-39264 GCF_026536565.1 Gilliamella sp. B2923
ATATCATAGGAATCCTGAACAATCTGCTTTAAATTTTCTTGGGTTAAAGTAATCTTATAGGATTGTTCTGATTGGGACTGCTTATCTAAATTTCCGGCCAATTCATCAAAAGCCTTTTCACTCCCCGAACGTTCATTTTCTGTTTTTGCATGTTGCCAATGTGTGGCAAAAGGATATAAAACATGTTTATCACCAATTGGCGGGCTGGCAAGCGGAGCTTGCATAATTTGGGTAATAAAATGGTCTTTTTTATTTTTATTAATCGGTTGGCTATTCGCCATTTGCTTACAACCTATCATAAATAGGATGGTTATACATACTATTATCAATCTCATTGCCAATATTCCTTATTTATTTTTTACAATGTTTTCCCGTACTTTAAAAAACGCTTGTATAGAATAACGAGTGCAGTATATGAGTGCGGTTTTCAGAATTTATGGAGAGTATATACCTGATTTCAGATAATAGTGAATTTATTTCTTCTTTATTTTAGGTGGATTTTTAATTGATAAGTTACTTTGAATAATAACAATTTTTGCCAATATATTTTTTTATTATCACGCATATTATGCACGGCAATCCATAGCAAAAAAATCCTGAATAATTATATATCATTTAGTCGCAATAAATTGGTATATCATTATTCAGGATTTTTATGTTGATTTTCTATAAAACTATTTAAAACTAATTCTTTTTTAAAACTATTATTTTCTATTGCGTAATACGCCATATTTGAAGTAATCTTCCATTCCTATATTATCCTCAGTATTGTAATCAGCAGGTATAGGGCAGTCCAATATTTTGGTTTCAATTGGTAAAGGTTTTAATTTTACTTCCTTAGTGACTTCATAAATTTTTTCAATCTCAAAAAAAACATTTTCTTCATCAAATGTACCCAAGCAAATTCCATTTTTATTATTTTCTAATCGAACATCAATAGAATATACATATTTATTAGCAACGAGGAGCACATCTCTTAAAATGTCATTTTTATCATATAAGAGAATATAAAAATTTTTATGATTATCTTTAATTTCAATGGGTCGAACATAATAAAACTCTGCATCAAGACCAAAAGTATCTGGAAGCATATAGTCTTCATTATTAAGATTAAAAAGCTTGTCTAACTCTTTTGATTTAAAATAATCATTATTTCGATCATATTGTGCTTCATAGACAAATTTTGTATCTATATATTGATTTTCGTAGGCATTACAACCGAATGGTAAAAAAATTGCTAAAAATAAACTAATCAAATAGTTTTTAATTTTTATGGTAGTGCGGTTTATTTTCATTTTCATCATCTTTATCTTTGGTATTATAGGAATTTAGTCTAATTTTTGCCGATATATTTTTTTATTACCACGCATTTTATACACTGCAATCCATAGTATAAAAATCTAGAATGGATAAATACCATTTATTATCTAATTGGGTTAGATAAAATATAAAAATATTTTTTTCATGATTCGGTATTATACCTGGAAAGTTTTCTATATAAACAACTTTAACTGTTTTAGGGGCTATTATATCGGCAATGGCTTGATATTCCTCCCAAACAGGATTTTTTTCAAATTGATAGTGTTTTAGTTCCCAATGATAATAATCAAGCGCTATTTTTAAAGCCTCAATATTTTTTTCTTTTGAATTGGCATACAGACCTAGTTTAGTGACTTTTTCACTACATGGATCAAATGTAGGATATTGTTCATATTGTATTTTAGGATTGCCAGATATTGAAAAACCTAGCAATTCATCGTCTACCCAAGACGGTATTGTATTTTCAATTATTTTATTATTCGATTTAAATTGTTCAATTCTTCTCATTGTTGGGCTGGTACTTCCATTATATACAATGAAAAGACCTATATCTTTATTAATATATTGGTTAATTTCTTTAAAATTCTTTTTATTAAAAAGGTCAATAAGTTGATAAACCGTAGCATCAAAATGTGGGATTGTTTGAGTCACTGCTGATTGATTTTCTATTTTTTGACTACATGCTATATTAGCCAAAGACAATAGAATCAGTAATAATATTCTCATGTTAAAATTCCCATGTTTTTTAGTTGTTTATCTTTCTTTCGAACTTAAACTTCATTTGCCATCAAATTCAACTTTTCCTTGACTTATCCATTGATTATCTTTCCACTCGCCGTCACACATATCTACCCCTGACCTAACAACTTTTGAGTTTTTGATATCGATAATGATACATTGATAGTTTCCGTTTAGTTCCTCTGATGTTCCAACATAACCTTTGCTAATAGTATCCATTTCAACATAATGTTTATTTTCAGATATTTTAAAATCAATTGAATAAATACCTGCATATACGTCATCGTATCCTTCATATCCTTCGATTTTAGATATAACACCATTTCTACTTAGTCTTGGTTCTGAATAAAGTTTGTAATCTTTAATATAATTTAAGAAGATTAATTCTTCTTGATCGCTGATTTTTAGTTTATAGGCATAGCCTGATTGACCAGATAAATGCGTATCAGACTGCAAATCTATCTTAGGAGAAACCTTAGGAGTAGAAGAAGGAGGAGACTCTAAAAAAACCTCAGTAACTACGTAATCATATTCAATGGGAGTGACATGATCATCAGCTTGTTGACTCTCAATTTTTTGACTACACGCTATGTTAGCCAAAGACAATAGAATCAGTAATAATATTCTCATTTTAAAATTGTTTCCTTTTACTATTAAGTCGACTGACAGGAAAAGCAAAAAAATTCAACCCCCAAAAAGTAATATGTGGTAAAAATTGCTTCATAGGGTTTTCTCTTTTGTATTTTTACGTTTTAAAAAAAACAGTATAAGTAAAACTGAAATATAAAGAATTAAAGGAATCTTATAAATCATATCAATGATATTTTGTCCTATCATTTCATTTTCATCAGAAAACAAAACATAATAACTATTGTGACTTAAATAATTAATATAATTATAATTTTCAGAAAGAGGATTCAATTTTAGCGCCAAAAAGACAGTAGGATCATCCTTGCAAATAAGAATTTGGGTAAAACATTTAATTAATAGTAATAGTATTATTAACATCTTTAATAATTTCATTTTGTCATCCATTTATACTCTTATTGGATAGATTGAATTTCGACTTTAATTCGGGGATGTGCTTCATAAATATTAATTTTCCCCTATTCTTTTCTTCCAATAATATAATGATATTCAATATCTACCCAATTATTTTTTACAACATGTCATTTTTCTACATCATTGCGCTAAAACCATAAAATCTCTCGCCGGGGCCAATTTTAGGAATTCTGAAACCTGTTAAAGCAGATTTTTATACCAAATATCTCCCCAGCTCCCGCATAATACGCCAAATCTTCACTATTGTATTTCTTAATAAAAGATTCATAATAAACATCGCGCTTAATTGTCCATATTCAATATAAAGTAGGACACAGATCGATAAGATTAAAGGAGATTTACCAATGCATGTGCACTTTATCATCCACGAAGATTTCGAAGCACCTGGCGCATATGAGCAATGGGCAAAAATGCATCAACACACCATTAGTTATTCTCGTGTTTATCTTGGTCAGCCGCTTCCCGATAAGATAGATAAGATTGATATGTTGATTATCATGGGCGGACCACAATCGCCAGCAACGACAAAAAAAGAGTGCCCGCATTTTGACTCATTAGCCGAGCAGGCCGTCATATCTACGGCAATTAAATTACAAAAAATAGTCATCGGTGTCTGTCTTGGCTCGCAACTAATTGGTGAAGCCTTAGGTGCACATTTCGAGCATAGTCCGGAAAAAGAGATTGGCAAATTCCCAATTACGTTGACCGAAGCAGGCAAAAGAAATCCGCTTTTTTCTCATTTCGGTGATAGTTTGGCGGTCGGCCACTGGCACAATGATATGCCGGGTTTAACTCAAGATGCCAAAATCATTGCTTATAGTGAAGGCTGTCCACGACAAATTATTGCTTATGGCAAATTGGTGTATGGTTTTCAATGTCATATGGAGTTAACCCATGAAGTGGTTGAAAAGTTGATTGCCCACTCGCAAAATGATCTTAATCAAGCCGCTAAATATCGTTTTGTTGATACTGAAGATAAATTACGCAGTCATGATTACAGTAAGATGAATTATAAACTCTTTGTTTTCTTAGATAAACTTACCCAACTTTACCTATCATCAACCTCAAATTAAGAGGTTGATTGTTCATTGTAATAATTGTAGTTAGGCGAAATGATCAAGTAGATAAGCCAGAAAAACGGCGTAATTTGAGGCTAAAATTAGGTAAAAGTATTTTACCTTAAAACGTAAATTTCATTGGTGGAAAAATCGCAAGTCATTTAGTGTCGCCGATCTTAATAATCGTTCATGTTGCTACTTGCATAAAAAACATTATTCGGTCTTATTAAGACAGCTAAAAGATGTAGATATGTATTTGCAATATAACAAAATGACCAATCTCCGTTTAGCATTGAAAAACTTAATAGCTTATTATCAGGAAGTAAAATTAGTCAGCGAAAATGATGCTATCATGATGTCTATCCCACGTCTAACCAATCATGACACTCATTAATATTAAACGCTAAATTGGTATAAATTGATTAATTATTAAATAGTCATTAACTATCTAAACAATAGATTGTGAGTAAAACAATTTAACCGTATACTCAATTAATTAAAGCAATAACTAAAATCTAATTTTGAAAGGAGTATCCTCATGGCCTATACATTACCACCACTTCCTTATGCTTATGACGCATTAGAACCGTATATCGATTCAGAAACGATGCATCTTCACCATGACAAACATCATCAAACTTATGTCAACAATGCTAACGCACTTTTAGAATCTTTACCGGCCGAACTCAAAGATTTATGCCCTAAAACTTTACTTCAAAATTTAGACAAAGTACCAGCAGACAAACTGACTGGAATTAAAAACAACGTGGGTGGTCATGTTAATCACACCCTATTTTGGGAACTACTCAAAGTTGGTACTGAACTTAAAGGCGAACTAAAAGCAGCGATTGAGAAAGATTTTGGTTCAGTTGATGCATTTAAAGAGAAATTTTCAAACGCCGCTGCCACTCGTTTTGGTTCTGGTTGGGCTTGGTTAGTATTGCAAAATGGCAAACTAGAAGTTGTCTCTACTGCAAATCAAGATTCACCGGTAATGGGCGAAAAATTTTCAGGTGTTTCAGGTACGCCAATTTTAACTTTAGATGTGTGGGAACACGCTTACTATTTGAAATACCAAAATCGTCGTGTTGATTATATCGGTGCTTTTTGGAATGTCATTAACTGGGACAAAGTTGCTGAGTTATACGCTCAAGCTAAAAAATAGACTTTTTAAACTTCATACCCTCCTGTTTGATCAATGACGCTTTAAGCGTCATTTTTTTCTTAATTAAGCTCATTGCATTGACCCGATAACAAATTGGCAATTGCTAAAATATACTTAAATCCGCTACAATGGGCGATTATTTAAATATCAGAAAACCGAACAAATTAACACATGTTTGAAATTAATCCGATAAAATCCAAAATAGCCGAACTTACCGAGCGCACAAACGTGATTCGGGGGTATCTTTGACTATGATCTCAAGAAAGAGCGGCTTGAAGAAGTCAACGCCGAATTAGAACAGTCCGAAGTTTGGGCAGATCCCGAAAAAGCACAAGCGTTAGGTAAAGAACGAGTCACACTTGAAGAAATCATAAATACTATCAACTCATTAACCCAAGGTCTTGACGATGTCGAAGGTTTACTTGAACTTGCTATTGAAGCCGAAGACCAAGAAACTTTCGATGAGGCTAATGCTGAGCTTGAACAGTTAGAAAAGAAACTGGCCGGACTTGAGTTTCGCCGTATGTTCTCCGGTGATTATGACAGTGCCGATTGTTATTTAGATATACAGTCGGGGTCTGGTGGTACTGAAGCGCAAGATTGGGCTGAAATGTTACTGAGAATGTACTTACGTTGGGCTGAATCGAAAGGATTTACAACTGAGGTTATGGAAGTTTCTGACGGTGATGTTGCCGGCATTAAATCTGCGACAATCAAAGTATCGGGTGACTATGCTTATGGTTGGTTACGTACCGAAACCGGCGTACATCGTTTAGTTCGTAAAAGCCCATTTGATTCAGGTAATCGCCGTCATACATCATTTGCATCGGTTTTTGTCTATCCGGAAATTGATGATAATATTGATATCGATATTAACCCCGCTGATCTTCGTATTGATGTTTACCGAGCATCCGGCGCCGGCGGACAACATGTCAATAAAACGGAATCAGCTGTTCGAATCACGCATGTGCCGACGGGAATTGTGACGCAGTGTCAAAATAACCGTTCTCAGCATAGTAATAAAGATCAGGCCATGAAACAGTTAAAAGCAAAACTGTACGAACTTGAGATGCAAAAGAAAAACGCTGAAAAACAGCAGATGGAAGAAAACAAATCTGATATCGGTTGGGGCAGTCAAATTCGTTCTTATGTGCTTGATGACTCAAGAATTAAAGATTTGCGTACCGGCGTTGAAACGCGTAACACTCAGGCCGTTTTAGACGGTGATTTAGATCAATTTATTGAAGAAAGCTTAAAAGCAGGTTTATAAACCGCTTGGTTATAAATAAAAGGTAAAATTATGTCAACACAGCAAGAGCAACAAAACCATATTGAAGAGTTAAATAACGAACTAGCTATCCGTCGTGAAAAGCTAGCAAATATTCGCCAGCAAGGTATTGCTTTCCCAAATGATTTTCGTCGTGATGCTATTTCAAGTGATCTTCATAAATTGTATGACGATAAAACCAACGAAGAATTAATTGAAAATAAAATTACCGTTACCGTTGCCGGCCGTATGATGATGCGCCGTATTATGGGTAAAGCTTCTTTTGTTTCTTTGCAAGATGTTGCGGGACAAATCCAACTTTATGTGACCCGAGATGATCTACCTGAAAACTATTATAACGAACAGTTCAAAAAATGGGATTTAGGCGATATTGTTGGTGCTAAAGGTTATCTATTTAAAACCAAAACAGGGGAGCTTTCGATTCACTGTGAAGAGATTCGTTTATTAACCAAAGCGCTACGACCATTACCGGATAAATTTCATGGCCTTGCGGATCAAGAGATGCGTTATCGTCAACGTTATTTGGATCTTATCACTAATGAAGAATCAAGAAATACCTTTATCGCTCGCTCAAAAGTGGTAACTGAAATTCGTAACTTCATGTTAGAAAACCACTTTATGGAAGTTGAAACCCCAATGATGCAAGTGATTCCTGGTGGGGCATCAGCTAAACCTTTTATTACGCATCATAACGCCCTCGATTTAGATATGTACTTACGAATCGCACCAGAACTCTACTTAAAACGTTTGGTCGTCGGTGGCTTTGAGCGTGTGTTTGAAATTAACCGTAACTTCCGTAACGAAGGGGTTTCGCCAAGACATAATCCGGAATTTACCATGATGGAAATGTATATGGCGTATGCCGATTATAAAGATCTGATTGTATTAACCGAAGCACTATTCCGTCGCTTAGCTATCGCGGTAACCGGTGATGCAGTTGTACAATACGGTGAACACACTTTTGATTTTGGTAAACCATTTATCAAAATGACCATGCGTGAAGCGATTTGTCATTATCGACCAGAAACCAATAATGCGGATTTAGATGATTTTGATAAAGCCTGTGCGATTGCAAAAGCCGTGGGAATCAAAGTGGAAAAAGGCTGGGGGCTTGGTCGAGTTGTGACTGAAATTTTTGAAGAAGTTGCCGAAGCTAATCTGATTCAACCAACATTTATCACCGAATACCCGGCAGAAGTCTCACCACTAGCTCGTCGAAACGATGAAAACCCATTTGTGACAGACCGATTCGAGTTCTTTATTGGTGGTCGTGAAATTGGTAATGGCTTCTCAGAACTTAACGATGCCGAAGACCAAGCACAACGTTTTGCTGATCAAGTATCGCAAAAAGATGCCGGTGATGATGAAGCTATGTTCTATGATGAAGATTATATCACTGCATTAGAACATGGTTTACCGCCGACAGCAGGGCTAGGAATTGGGATTGATAGAACCGTAATGCTATTTACCAATAGCCATACAATTCGGGACGTGATTTTATTCCCAACAATGCGTCCAATTAAATAGTTGCTACTGACTTAAAACTCACTTATAAAAACATAAGTGAGTTTTTTATTACCAAAAATCTCGCTTCTTAACTTTTTATGTAAAACGCTAAAAAAATAACCCACCCTAGTGAGGTGGGTTTTTCATGCGGGGCTACGCCACAAAAATGCTTCTTTATTGCAAGGCTACGTTGACTCATCGAGTCAACTAGCCTTTAACAACTTAACGCTATTTCTGCTACTTTCTATTCTCCAATCCTAAGAAATTAGAATTAAGGCCAGACGCAAAGCCCTTTGCTTTTGTTGTAGTCTTCTTTCTCTTCATCGTAGACACCCCAATCTATAGTACCCTCGTCCCCGAACACAATAAAGTGGTAGGTAATACCAATTGAGTCACCAGTCCAGTACCAGTGGGGAGTAAAATCAGTCTCAGGATAGCTGCGCATAGTACCCCACTCAGTAAAGAAACCTGCACCAATGTGACGCTGGTAAACGTTACTCGGTGAAGGAGGGGTTGCACCGACTGAGCCTTCGCAGCTAACAGCTGCATTGTGACGCTGGCAAGATGCATTGGTTAGATCTTTTACCTTAGGAATCCGATAACCTATATTATTACACCACGCAACTGTATTCGGATGAACATAAAAACCATTACCACGACCGACGAACCACTGCTTTAAGACAAACCCATACTTGACCACAGCATTACCATTACTATCACGGCCAACTAACTCGAATGTCTGAGGTAAAGTAGGTTTAGCAACAGGACCGGGATTATTTAAACCCCACTGAGATTGGGATGCAACTGGGCCTGTTAATGTAACACGAACCCCTGTACTTGTAGAATTGGTCATAGTAGCTGTGATACCACCATGTGAAACTGGAGACCACGATAATACCTGATTATTACCACTAATAGCTAAATCAAAGTACAAATTGTTACCACCAACGGTAGGAAAGTTTAAATCATAAGATGACTGAGGAAGAAAGCCATTATTCGGATCCCACATCGTAGCTGGGCCAGCATAAGCACTTACACCATATTTCAAGCTAGGCTTGGCAAAACAAACCGCAGGCCCCGTCTTAGGATTAACATAATAAGTAACATCATTTGCACTAAAAGTACTACCTTGTGGAATGCCATAACGTGTAGCTAATGTGCTATCAGTGTTAGTTAATTTAACTTGATAAGGTGCCTTACAAATTTCCGGTACTGTATTACGTGATACCGCTTGGTCATATTTATCCACAATAGACAAACTTAAACTACCGGTAGCAGTTATATCACCATCACCATCATCA
Organism: Gilliamella sp. B2923; assembly: GCF_026536565.1. Taxonomy (NCBI): domain Bacteria; kingdom Pseudomonadati; phylum Pseudomonadota; class Gammaproteobacteria; order Orbales; family Orbaceae; genus Gilliamella; species Gilliamella sp. B2923. The sequence goes on from NZ_JAFNNZ010000014.1 coordinate 9,439, forward strand.
TCCCCCCAATAATAATAAGGCGAACCAATCAATGCACTCAATTCAACTTCATTGGTATCAGTTGGCATTAACATGTTTATATCAGCAAAACTCTGACCTATCACAGGCAACTCGATTGGAGTTGTGGATGAAGTATTGGTTGAAGGCGTGTACTGCACGCCGTTGGATAACGTAATTCCGAGTAGACCATCGGTATCAACTGCGCGAGTGTGACCTCCGTCAAAAGTTAAATACGGCGCGCTACCCTCAATAGGGTTCGACGTTTTAGAGGTTAATGCATGGGCGGAAAAAGAAGTCGAAAATAAAATCGCCACACCTAAAAAAATCTGCTGAGATAATCTTGAACCGTAAGAGGATCGACGAAGAGATCTTAAATTTTGTTTTATTAATGAACTGGAGTGAAAAACGATATGTTGAGAGTTTGAATTATGTGAATTTGAATTAAAGGCTATTTTTTGAAAATTACGAAACATGTTCGACTATCCTGTCAATTATAATTATGATTTATTACTTGATTTTAGTTATCCAACTAAAATGCTATAAAAGTATAGTGACTGGAAAAATACGATGCAATTCCTTTTTCCATAGAAAACAGTTAACTTTAGTAAAGAAAATCGCAGAAAAATCAAACAATGATCGAATAAACACAGCTTTAATTAAAATCCTCTTTAAAAAACTTTAAAAAACTTTAAAAAAACATATTTTTTGATTAAAAAAAATCCAATCTTAGTTTATAAAATTAACGGTTTTAGTCATTGTATGAAATTTGAGTAGGATGTTGAGCTTCAAAAACCCGGCTTATCAACTTTTTTGCTGTAAAACCTGTCCATCACTTAAGGTCGGATTATTAATGCGGGGCAACATTGCAAGACGGGATTTTAAACTTTAAAAATCCCGTGCCACAATGTTTTGAAAAAAGAAGTGACATTTTTTAGCTATTCATCAATTTAATGATTAGCCACGATTTATTAGTCGGTTGACTTATGAGGTAAGATTAAATTTAGTACAATGGCTAAAATTCCACATAAGCTGATACCTTGTAGCGCATAGGATCCAAAATCAAAGATCATTCCACCAATACCAAACACAAGGACTAATGAAACAATGCACATATTGCGTGATATCGAAAGATCGACCTTATGTTTAATCAATATATTTATGCCTACTGATGCAATCGAACCGAATAAAAGTACCATAATCCCCCCCATTACAACAGTTGGAATTGTACTTAAAAAAGCGCCGATCTTACCAACAAATGACATGAAAATTGCCCAAATTGCCGCCCAAGTCATTACTCGTGTTTTAAAATTACGGGTTAACGTGACAGCGCCAATAACTTCGGCATAAGTGATACAAGGCGGACCACCAAAGAAGCCGGCACTTGAGGTTGCTAATCCATCACCAAGCAACGTTCTTTGCAATCCCGGTTCTCGGGTATAATCTTTTCCGGTTACGGCACTAATGGCCATAATATCACCCACATGCTCAATCGTTGGTGCAATAACAATTGGGATCATATATAAGATAGCTTGCCAGTGAAACTCCGGAAAGGTGAAATCCGGCACTTTAAACCATGGGGCATCAATAATGGGTTGAAAATTGACAATCCCCATTACACACGACAAAGCATACCCCACAACAATACCGGCAATAATCGGCACTAATCTAAAAAAGCCTTTGGCCCAAATTGCCACAATTAAGGTGGTTAATAGTGACGCCATTGAAATCAAAATTAACTGATAGCTTTCCGCTGGTATTCCGCTGTCGGTACCCATTGCCATTTTTACTGCAACTGGTGCAAGCGATAGACCGATAACCATAATAATTGGTCCGGTAACCACTGGCGGTAAAATGCGATCAATAACGTGCTTACCGTTAATTTTCACCAAAAAGGCAAAAAACATAAACACAAAACCGGCAGCAACCAGTCCACCCAATGTTGCAGGTATACCCCACTGTGCTACGCCAAAAGAAATCGGTGCGATAAAAGCAAATGATGAAGCTAAAAATACCGGTACTTTTCCTTTGGTGGTGAGTTGAAATAATAACGTCCCCACTCCAGCTGTGAATAAAGCAACATTGGTATTTAATCCGGTTAAAAGTGGTACAAGTACTAATGCACCAAATGCAACAAATAGCATTTGGGCCCCGGTAAAAATATCTTGCCACGAGTGTTTAAGTTGTGATGCATCATTATCGATATTGTCTGTTGTAATTTTAGACACATTGTCCTCTCTTATTCAACTTAATGTTAATCATCTCTATTTATAATCAAATAGTAGGCATAAAAAAACCGGTTAAAACCGGTCTAAAATTTGAGATTTTATTTGGTGCCGAATATTTTATCGCCGGCATCACCAAGTCCGGGTAAAATGTAGCCCTTCTCATTCAATCGTTCATCAATTGAAGCAGTATAAAGCTCAACATCCGGATGTGCTTGCTCAAGCACTTTAATACCTTCCGGTGCAGCAACTAAAACTAAAACTTTAATATTTTTACAGCCCGCTTTTTTGAGCAAATCAATGGTCGCAACCATAGATCCACCTGTTGCCAACATTGGATCGACAACTAAAGCCATTCGCTCTTCAATATCTGATGTTAATTTTTGAAAATAGGGTACAGGTTCGAGGGTTTCTTCGTTACGGTAAAAACCAACAACGCTAATCCGGGCACTTGGTATATGCTCAAGAACGCCATCCATCATACCTAAACCTGCTCGTAAGATAGGTACTACCGTAATTTTTTTACCTTTGATTTGTTCAACTTGAACAGGACCACACCAACCTTCGATAGTAACAGTTTCGGTCGGTAAATCAGCGGTTGCTTCATAAGTTAATAAGCTGCCAACTTCACTGGCAAGATCGCGAAAGTCTTTAGTACTAATATCGTGTTCGCGCATTAAGCCAATTTTATGGCGTACAAGAGGGTGTTTTACTTCAACAATTTTCATGGGAGCCTCAGTGTTATCTTTTATAATCTGTTAGTCGTTATAAATAACCACTGAGCGATAATTCTAACATAGTTATCACTTTATGAAAACCCGAATTGAATATGCCTATTTAAAACATAACGCTCTGTTAGATAAGCAAAAACAGATAAAAAACCAATAGTTTTATTTTTGTTTTCGCTTTTTTTTCATTAGGATCATTAAGCAAAGGCAGCATATGAAGCGCAGTTTATATAAACTGATATTTCTTAAGCAACAGCTCATTTATTGATAAGTAAAAACTGACTAAATTGCTATTATCAACCAGATTAATAGGTTTGATTTAGAACATTAACTCGTGCAATTTACGATAATCAAATACTTTCACCGTCTAAATATTGAACAGGGAAATCAACAACTTTTTCACAAATGGTTTCACCATTTATCGACTTTAATAACATTTGTGCCGATTTTTGTCCCATTTCAATTCTTGGTGTTGAAACTGATGCCAATTTTGGGGTAACCACTTGACCAACGTCATGCCCATGAAAACCTGCCACCGCAATCTGGTTTGGCACATCAATATTAAGGCGTTGACACTCAAACAGTACACCTAGCGCCAAATCATCGTTGGTACTAAATACGCCGTCAATTTGAGGATATTGTTGCAAAGCTTGATGAAGCAGTTGTTTACCTAAAGAGTAAGAAGAAGATTGTTTCGTGGCAAAAGTTTTCGCAACCAATCCGGCATCGTTCATCGCCTGTTCATAACCTTGCTGACGGATAAGACTGCGATCATCCTGACGAGCACTAAAATAAGCAATATGCTTATGGCCTTTGTTAATCATACGCTCAATCATATTTTTGGCGACTTGAAAATTATCAATACCAACCGCCATATCAATACAAGGGGAAACACTATCCATAATCTCAACCACAGGAACGCCTGATATTTCAATCATTTTAAGGGTTGCGGGGGTATGTGTTCGTTCAGTTAAGATTAACCCGTCAACATTGTAAGCCAGTAATGAACGTAAGCGCATTTCTTCTTTTTCCGGGCTATACCCGGTATGGGCAATCATGGTTTGATAACCATACTTATCGGTCTCGATCTCAATGCCTTTTAACACATCCGCAAAAACTTGATTGGTTAATGACGGCAATAACACACCAATAGCATAACTTTTAGCATTCGATAACATATCCGGCGCTTTATTGGGAATATAGCCAAGTTGGTCTATCGCTGCTGAAATTTGAGATTGAAGTGGTTTAGAAACAAGATTGGGATCACGCAAGTAACGGCTTACCGTCATTTTACTTATCCCAATTAAATTAGCTATTTCCTGCAAGCCAGTTCGACGTTTTTTATTACTACCCATTATTTTGTTCCGGTAACCTTGGTTGCCAATCTATCGGCGTTTTTCCCTGTTGGATAATCAAACTATTGGCTTTAGAAAAATGCTGACACCCAAAAAAGCCACGATGTGCGGATAATGGTGAAGGGTGAACAGCTGTTAAAACATGATGCTTTTGACGATTGATAAATTGACCTTTCTTTTGCGCAGGCGATCCCCATAACAAAAATACTACCCCGTCGAGGTATTGATCAACCGCCGCAATAACATGATCAGTAAATGTTTCCCAGCCTATTTTGGCATGGGAATGCGCTTGCCCGGCTTGAACAGTTAATACATTATTTAATAGCAACACCCCTTGGGTTGCCCAATAGCCTAAATAGCCATGCGACGGAATTTGAAACCCTGCTATATCAGTTGAAAGTTCTTTATAGATGTTTAATAGCGATGGAGGCGGTTTAATTCCGGGTAACACAGAAAATGATAAACCGTGTGCTTGATTTGGGCCGTGATAAGGATCTTGTCCTAAAATCACCACTTTGATATCACTAAATGGCGTAAAACGAAAAGCATTAAAAACATCATGCTGAGGGGGATAGATAACTTTTCCCTCAGCTCGCTGTGATGCCACAAATTGCATTATTTGTTTAAAATAAGGCTTCTCTTTTTCCGATCCAATGACATCATTCCATGTTAATTGATTAGTCATACAGTACCTTTACTATAATTTGATATGGCTGGCAATGTTGCTTGCTCATCCCCCTAATTATACCTAAAAATAATAATAAGCCTAATGCTAATCAATATTGTTAAAACTAAATAAAAACCCTTAAATATTCAGTCAAACATAAAATTGCCATTGATTGCCCATATGGCATTGAAGTTAGTGGAATATTTTTATAATAATCCAAATTATGACCCATGGCGGTACCAAACGAAACATTTAACAAAGTACCTTCATCATTGATATTTGCCATGACACCTTTAATGGCTTTTTCTGCCATGAGCTTATAGTCATCAGCGATATAACGTTTCCTGATCGATTTTAATATCCCATAGGCAAAACCAGCTGTCGCCGATGTTTCTAAATAGGAATTAGGATCATCAATAATTGTATGCCATAAGCCACTTTCATCTTGGTATTTAGCGAGTGCTTCTACTTGAGCATTTAACACCTCAATTAATAATCTTCGAACAGGATCATCAATAGTCAGATCGAGTAGCTCAATAAATTCCGGAATAACAATAGTTAGCCAACTGTTACCCCTTGCCCACCTTGCTTTTGCAAAGTTATGGTTACCTTCAAAACTCCAACCATGAAACCAAAGCCCTGTTTGACGATCCATTAAATATTGAACGTGGATTAATATTTGATAGATTGCTTCTTGAATATATTCAGGTTTATTAAGCAGTTGGCCAATTTTGGCAATTGGCAATACGCTCATCATCAAGGTATCATCCCAAAGTTGTTGATGATTTTCACTGTTATAAACAATATGTTGCAAGCCACCAAACTTAGTCCGAGGCATTTGATACATAACCCAATCTGCCCAACACTCTAAATAAGGTAAAAATACCGGATTTTGCGTCTCTTGATAACGATAAGCTAAGGTTAAAAATGGACACACGGTATTGACGTTCTTCGTTGGAGTCCCTTCGGATAAACGCTGTTTAAACCAGTCATCAATAATAGCAAGTGTCGATTTATCGCCGGTTTGTTGGTAAAATTGGTACATACCATAAAGACCAATGCCATGCGTCCACTCCCAGCCATTCCAACCTTTTGTGTCAATCACTCGACCGTCATCTAAGCGAAGAAGAAATTCACCTGTCTCATCTTTAATATTAATCAGATTATTCACAATCTTTTTAATCAATTTTTCTAAATCAGCTCGAGCAATTAAATGTTCGGGCTTACACAGTAACTTGCTATGTTTTACAGGAAATATCTGCATGTTTTGTTTACCTCTAATCAAACTCATATAAAAACCAATAACGCTATTTACGTTTATAACCGATATTGTTATTGCCCCAAAGCTTAGTGACAGGCATACCCGTTAACATTTCAACTACCGGCTTACCTTCATCACTGACTCTTTTTTCACTCTGAGAGCCAATACCTTTGATATTGTTAATTTCATCAATTAATATTTTGTGAGTTTTTAGATTCAATTTAAATTTCAAAGAAATTAAAAAGCCAAGTGTTAAAACCAAGATAGTCCCGGCTACTAATAACAATAAAATCGTTTGCGATACCGCTGGCGGCTGTTGGTTTTGCCCACTGACAAAACCAGACCACTGTAAACAGACACCAATTAACATCACTGCGCCAGCCTGCGAGGCTTTACGGGTAAATGTCATTACACCAGCAAAGATACCTTCTCGACGCTTACCGGTGATGATTTCATCGACATCAGAAATATAGGTATAGATATTCCAAGGAACATAATTAATCCCGCCTCGCCCTAATCCTGCAATAGCTGAAACGGTAATTAACAATGTATGAATATGACTTAAGTTGTAATACCAAATAATCCCATAAGCTAAGCAACTCATACCAAAAATAGCCACGACACCACGATAAGCTGGCGCAGGGCCATATTTAATACACAACGGCATCATACACAGCACGGCAATAAACTGCGTAATGGACATTGTCCCAATTAGTGTAGAGGCAACGGTCGGCTCTTGTAATAGCACAAAAATGACATAATAAGTAAACACAGCATTAAAGACGTCTTGAGCAATATAGCCACCCAAATACATTCCAAGATGCTGCCTAAATATTTTTATTTTGAAAGTGGATAGCAGTTCGATAATTAAATGGGAAATACTTTCTTTAAAAGACAAGGAGGCGGCCTCTTGTTCGGCTTGCAACGCTTCTTTGGATTTAAGCGCTGTTGGTCTTTCCCAGGTAAACAAGTACACCATGCAAAGCGCAAATGAGCATAGAATAGAAAACACTAAGCTGGCATAAAAGAAGGATATTGCATTATCTTTACCAAAGTAATTGAGTAAAACTCCCGGTAAGAAACCAGCTAAAATGGCAGATAACTGCGCCATTGAAATTCTTGCCCCTGAAAACTTAGTTTTTTGTTTAAAATCATCGGTCATCTCTGGCACAAGGGTTTCATAAGGCACCAGCACCATGGTATAAACCATATCAAAAAAGAGATAAGTGAATAAGTAATAGAGATAATTCATACCCGGCGCCCACATTACGCTATAACTAAAAATAAGTGGAATACCGAGTAAAATAAAGAATTTACGCCGTCCAAAACGTTGTCCTAAACGTGTGCGCCCAAAGTTATCGGTTAAATACCCCATTAACGGGCTAATAACCGCATCAAGTACTCTTGCTGCCGCAAAAATAAATGTCGCTTCAATCGGCGTTAACCCACAAAAATTGGTATAAAAATATAACAACCATACCGCCGTTAATGCCGTGGTACCCGCTCCTAAAAAATCACCGGCGCCATAAGCCAGATAATTTTTTAAACCAATCACTCTATTTTTCATCTTACCACCACTTTTTATCTAACTACTGCTCAAGATCAACATCTCTTTTAGATGCTCAAGTTAGTCTAGGGTGGGTGTTGCTTTGACACTTTAACGTCACTGCCAACTTTTTTTAAAAATGGCAAAAATTTAAAAGTCGACGTGATGTTGTTCACAAATATTCTTTTTTTATCAAATAAATTTCGTTCGGCAAAAAAAATTATGAAACAATAATTTAAATTTTATTTCAGTAAAGTAAATTTACTCCAGCTATTCATCAGCAGTAAAAGTGTGAAGTATAAATAGTTTGCCTCTATTCAGGCGATTTATATCAAATAGAATGGTATGTTGATTGAGTGATTGTCATTAATAACAATCTATTGAGTAGCAAAGACTAGCGGCCAACTTCAAGTTGGCCAGCATTTTAGGCTGATTATTAAGGCTGGATACAAAGCGATCTATTTCTAAACCGAACATGTGTATCTAACATATTGATACCCAAATCATTTATAAAATATTACAATCCGTTTTATTGATTACCTGACTAAAAAGTGATCTAAGGTATTGCTTATCAGATTGATAGCTTTTTTTGACTTTAATCAATTTTTTAAAGTGCTATATTACAATCAATTATTCAGGACAATAACGTCCGTTAGGAGGATTTAAAATGATTACAGGTATCCAAATCACTAAAGCAGACAATGCAGCACTATTAAACTCTTTCTGGTTATTAGATGATTCAACTAAAGAAGCACGTTGTGTTGCTGCTAAATCTGTTTACAAAGAAGATCAAGTCATTCCAACAGCTGAACTTGGTCAATTCGAATATCGTGAAATTCCATTAGATGTCGCACCAACAATTAAAGTTGAAGGTGGCCAACACTTAAATGTTAACGTACTTCGTCGTGAAACATTAGAAGATGCTGTGCAACATCCGGAAAAATATCCTCAATTAACTATTCGTGTTTCTGGTTATGCAGTACGTTTTAACTCTTTAACTGCAGAACAACAACGTGACGTTATTGCTCGTACTTTTACAACTAAAATTTAGTTCTAAATGACAATAAATAAAATTAAACATTAAACCCATCTTGCCCAGCTTTGCTGGGTTTTTTTACTTTCAATTAAGTTTTTATAAACTATTTCACCCAAGTTAAATACTGCGACCAAGTCGGATCATATTTACATTCAATATTTACGGATAAATTTTGATTGAGTATCTGTTGTACGACTTGCGTCGCTATATCTTTTAGTCTTATTTGAGTGTCAAAAAAATAGCGAAGCAGATAACCCTGCTTCGCTATTGAGTGATATTTTCTTATCCAAAAAACTTTTTAACTTTATCAAAAAAGCTTTTTTCTTTTGGGCTGTGTTTGGCATTTTTATCCGCTTTCAAACTTTCGCCAAGCTCTTTGAGTAACTCTTTTTGTTTACCGGTGAGGTTAACCGGTGTTTCAACCACAACATGACAGTATAAATCACCCACAGAATTACCACGTAATGATTTAATACCTTTACCACGTAAACGGAACATTTTACCTGTTTGAGTTTCAGCCGGAATGGTTAAGCTCACTTTACCATTTAATGTAGGTACTTCAACTTCCCCACCTAACGATGCTAAAACAATATTAATTGGAATCTCACAATGTAGATTTGTGCCATCTCGTTCAAAAATTCCGTGAGGTTTTACCTGCACTTGAACATATAAATCACCTGCTGGCGCACCATTTAACCCTGCCTCGCCTTCACCAGAAAGACGGATACGGTTACCAGTGTCAACACCGGCCGGAATAGTGACAGATAATGTTTTGGTTTTCTGAACTCGACCTTCACCATGACATTTCTTACATGGATTTTTCACCACTTTACCACGGCCATGACAGGTTGGACACTCTTGCTGTACCGCAAAAAAGCCTTGACGCATTTGAACAACGCCAGCACCATGACAGGTATCACAAGTAACCACATCAGAGGCTTTTTCAGTACCTTGTCCCTGACAAACACTACAGGCCACCCAAGTCGGTACTTTGATCTCTTTACTTACGCCACTTGCTGCTTCTTCTAATGTTAGGGTGATATTATATTGTAAATCTGCACCTCTTGAAGGGCTTTGCGCACGCCCACGACCACCGCCGAAGAAGTCACTAAAAATATCATCAAATGCCGATCCACCGCCAAAACCACTAAAGCCACCAAATCCACCTGCGCCAGCACCGCCGCCACCAAAACCTTGCTCAAAAGCGGCATGTCCATATTGATCATAAGCGGCTTTCTTTTGTGCGTCGGTCAATACTTCATAAGCTTCTTTAACTTCTTTGAATTTTGCTTCAGCTTCGGCTTTATTGTCCTGATTTTTATCAGGATGATATTTCATGGCTAGGCGTTTATAGGCTTTTTTTATCTCAGCTTCAGTTGCGCTTTTACTTACGCCTAATGTTTCATAATAATCTTTCTTCGCCATAATTAACCTTAATTTTTCTTGCAAAAACAACTAAACGGGCTTGAGTTACCTCGCGCCCGTTTAGTAAGTTACATGTTTATAACTCGTTGAAATAACTCATTAAAAAACATCGTTGTTAATGCTTATTTTTTATCATCATCAACTTCTTTGAAGTCCGCATCAACAACATCATCTTGACCAGCATCACTAGCGCTACTTGCTTGTGCACCTTGGTCAGCTTGCGCTTGTTGTTGTGCAATTTCAAGTAACTTTTTCGATGCTTCCATTAATGCATTGATTTTCGCTTCAATTTCAGCTTTATCTTCACCACGAGCTGCAGTTTCTAATGCAGTTACTGCTTCTTCGATAGCTGTTTTATCCGCTGCCGGTAATTGATCGCCTGCTTCAGTAACTTGTTTACGAGTTGAGTGAACAAGATGATCCGCTTGATTACGAACTTGAGCTAGCTCTTCAAACTTACGGTCAGCATCAGCATTTGCTTCGGCATCATTAACCATTTTTTGGATTTCTTCTTCGCTTAAACCAGAAGAAGCTTTAATGGTAATGTTTTGTTCACGTCCGGTGTTTTTATCTTTCGCAGAAACATGTAAGATACCGTCGGCATCAATATCAAAAGTTACTTCAATTTGTGGCATACCACGTGGTGCCGCTTGAATACCATCAAGGTTAAATTGACCTAATGATTTATTATCGCTTGCACGTTTACGCTCACCTTGTAACACATGAATGGTTACCGCAGATTGATTATCTTCAGCTGTTGAGAACACTTGACTATGTTTAGTTGGGATAGTCGTATTTTTCTCAATCAAGGTAGTCATCACACCACCCATTGTTTCAATACCTAATGATAATGGGGTTACGTCAAGTAATAATACATCTTTAACATCACCACCTAACACACCACCTTGTACTGCCGCACCAACTGCAACTGCTTCATCCGGGTTAACGTCTTTACGAGGTTCTTTACCAAAGAAGTCAGCAACCGCTTTTTGCACCATTGGCATACGGGTTTGACCACCCACTAAAATGACATCTTTAATATCAGAAACAGAGAGACCGGCATCTTGTAATGCTGTTTTCACTGGTTCCATTGAGCGTTTAACTAAATCTTCAACTAAAGATTCTAATTTAGCGCGAGTCACTTTGATATTTAAGTGTTTAGGGCCAGATGCATCAGCAGTGATATAAGGTAAGTTAATATCAGTTTGTTGTGCTGATGATAATTCAATTTTCGCTTTTTCAGCCGCTTCTTTTAAACGTTGCATTGCAAGTGGATCATTTTTAAGATCGAAACCTTGTTCACGTTTAAACTCATCAACTAAGTAGTTAATTAAGCGTGAGTCAAAGTCTTCACCACCTAAGTGAGTATCACCATTGGTTGCTAATACTTCGAAAGTTTTTTCACCGTCAACATCATCAATTTCGATGATTGAAATATCAAATGTACCACCACCTAAGTCATAAACGGCAATGGTGCGATTACCAACATCTTTATCTAAACCATAAGCTAATGCTGCGGCTGTTGGTTCGTTGATAATACGTTTAACATCTAAACCGGCAATACGACCAGCATCTTTGGTTGCTTGACGTTGTGCGTCATTAAAATATGCCGGAACAGTAATGACAGCTTCGGTTACTGGTTCACCAAGATAATCTTCTGCTGTTTTCTTCATTTTCTTTAATACTTCAGCAGAAATTTGTGGTGGAGCAATTTTTTGGCCTTTTACTTCTACCCATGCATCGCCATTGTCAGCTTTAACAATTTTATATGGCATAATACCAACATCACGTTGTACTTCGGCATCTTCAAAACGACGACCAATTAAACGTTTAATGGCAAATAATGTATTTTGTGGATTGGTTACTGCTTGGCGTTTAGCCGGTTGACCAACTAGAATTTCGCCATCTTGCGTATAGGCAATAATGGAAGGGGTTGTGCGATCGCCTTCGGCATTTTCTAATACTTTTGCCTGACCGTTATCCATTACTGCTACACATGAATTTGTTGTACCTAAATCGATACCAATAATTTTACCCATAATCTATTCTCCTCAAAACCTGTATTTTATTCTTTGTATATAAGTCTGAAATATGGATTTTCAAGCCCTTAATTTTCACAAAGAAATAATTTTGTTTCCACTTAAATGGGAACGTAATTTTTAATATCAAGGGGGAAAAAAAATTATTTTTCTTTAAATCTTGATTCTCCGCTTTTCAACACTTATTATTGCCGCTCTTTTTTATTATGATTATTAGTTAAAGGATCTTTATGGAACAAACAAAACTTGCCAATCCTGGCCCACTTGGACTAATGGGATTTGGTATGACCACAATTTTATTAAATATTCATAATGCAGGATTTTTTCCTGTTATGACGGCAATTGTGTCAATGGGTATTTTTTATGGTGGACTGGCACAAGTCATTGCCGGCATTTTAGAATTCCGCAAAGGTAACACATTTGGCACCACTGCTTTTACTTCATACGGTTTCTTCTGGATTGCACTAGTTGGCATTTGGTATTTACCAACTTCACCAGCAACTGCACCGACCGATGCAACTTTTGTCGGAATCTTCCTTGCTTTATGGGGCATTTTTACCGGCTTTATGTTTATCGGCACATTAAAAGGTAATCGTGTATTACAATTTGTTTTTGCCAGCTTAACGCTTTTATTTGCGCTGTTAGCAATTGGTAACATTTCCGGTAATCACGACATTATCCATGTTGCCGGGTTTGAAGGTATTATTTGTGGCGCAAGCGCTATCTACCTTGCTATGGCAGAAGTGCTTAACGAACAATACGGACGCACTATTTTACCTATCGGCGCAGCAAAAGGCGCTGCACATTAATTCAAACTGTCAAACATAGGCAGTATGTGAGCAACAAAAAACGGGGAAAATTCCCCGTTTTTTATTAATCATTAAAGCGTAAGCTAATTATTTTTTATAAGCGTCGTTATGAACACCTACCGCTGCACGACCTGAAGGATCATTTAAATTTTTAAATGACTCATCCCATTCAATCGCTTTGGCTGTCGAGCAAGCAACGGTTGGACCACCCGGTACACAATGCGCTGCGCTTTCAACCGGGAATAATTCATCAAAAATTTCACGGTACATATAAGCTTCTTTAGAAGTCGGTGTATTGTAAGGAAAACGGAATTTTGCGTTTTCTAACTGCTGATCAGTGATTTTACTTTCCGCAATCTCTTTTAAAGTATCGATCCAGCTATAGCCAACACCGTCAGAGAATTGCTCTTTTTGACGCCAAACCACAGATGCCGGTAAATAAGATTCAAATGCTTCACGGACAATATGTTTTTCCATTTTGCCGTTACTACCGCACATTTTATCTTTTGGATTAATGCGCATTGCCACATCTAAGAATTTCTTATCAAGGAATGGTACACGAGCTTCAACGCCCCATGCTGCCATTGCTTTATTAGCACGTGCACAGTCATACATATGAAGAGCGGCTAGTTTTCGTACTGTCTCTTCATGGAACTCTTTAGCATTTGGCGCTTTATGGAAATAGAGGTAACCACCAAACACTTCATCAGCACCTTCACCGGATAACACCATTTTAATCCCCATGGCTTTAATCTTTCTCGCCATTAGATACATTGGTGTTGAAGCACGGATAGTTGTGACATCATAAGTTTCAATGTAATAAATCACATCACGAATAGCATCGATACCTTCTTGAATGGTAAAGTTAATTTCGTGGTGAACTGTACCAAGATGATCGGCAACCGCTTGCGCAGCTTTAAGATCTGGCGCCCCTTTTAAACCTACGGCAAAAGAGTGCAATTGTGGCCACCAAGCTTCAGATTTTTCATGATCTTCAACACGACGTGCTGAGAATTTTTTGGTAATAGCCGAAATCACCGAAGAATCCAGCCCACCGGATAATAAAACGCCGTATGGCACATCTGACATAAGATGACTCTTAACAGACTCTTCTAACGCAATTCGTAGTGCATTGATATCGGTTTTATTATCCTTAACGTTTTCATAATCCATCCAATCACGTTTATAATAGGTTTTGATTTCACCTTCAGTGCTTGATAGATAACATCCCGGCGGAAATGCTTCAATGGTTTTACACACCGGTACTAACGCTTTCATTTCAGAAGCAACGTAAAATGTGCCGTTTTCATCATGACCCATATACATTGGGATGATACCAATATGGTCACGACCAATAAAATAAGTGCCTTTGTTAATATCATAAAGAATAAAAGCAAACATACCTTGTAAGTCATCAAGGCAATCAATACCTTTTTCTTGATATAGCGCTAAGATAACTTCACAGTCTGAGCCGGTTTGAAACTCATAACGATCTTTGTACTGATTTCGGAGTTCTTGATGATTATAAATTTCGCCATTAACTGCTAATACTAAAGTCTTATCTTTATTATAAAGTGGCTGAGATCCTGTATTAACATCAACAATTGATAAACGTTCATGAGCAAGAATAGCTTTATCAGAAGCAAAAATACCAGACCAATCAGGGCCACGATGACGCTGTAGACTTGATAGTTCTAATGCTTTTGTTCGTAGTTGTTCCGGATCTGATTTAATATCAAGAATACCTAAAATCGAACACATTGAATTTCTCCATTTAAAATCGCTAAAGCGATACTATTTACAAGTAAAAACTAACGTTACATTTAAAACTTAGCACACATTATTGGGTGCCAAGCTTTTTAATAAATTGTTGCGAATAATTCGCTAAAGTAACACAATACACATAATTTATACATAATTAAAGTATTATGTCATTATACTTTTCCTATCACTGAAAAAGATTAAGATTATTTCTTTATCCACTGACCTTGTTGTTTGATATATTGACCGGCTGGCGTTTTTTCTTGCGCTTTACTGCCCGCTCGGTTTTGCACTTCGGTTAACGACACATTGGTTTCACCGGCAACTTTTTGATATTGTGCTTTACGAGCCTGATTAATTAACTGCGCAATTTGACTTGCCTCACCTTCATTTTTAACTACGCCTAAGTAGCCGTCGGCTTGTTCACCTACTAAACCATTAGCTTTTGCTTGGCTTAACGAGCTCATGGCTTGATCTAACGTTAACGCCAATACCGGAAAAGATAAAATAGCCGATAATAATACTATCGTTGCTTTTTTAAAAATCTTCATAACAGTTCCCCCTGATAAATACATCATATTGAAATTAGTTAAATATGTGTAATAAAAAATTTTTCGCTACTATTTATTGTAGCAATAAGTATGGGTTTGGGTTTTCCTTCATCAAGGATAATAAAGAGTAAGACGTACTTTTTAATATAACCCGGATTTATTAATCATATTATCTAGCGCTTTATCGACTTTGATATTGATTTCATGATCAATCTTAACATTTAAATTGATATTAATCGGCTCACTCGGCGCTTGCACTTTTACCGTTGGCGAACATCCGATTAATATAAAACTTCCTAACATAATAGCTATCACACCTTTTAGCATAGAATATCCTCTTAATTGATCACCGCTTCTTATTTAAATGCGCTTCAATTCGCTTACGAATAGGTTCGCTAATTTGATCGGACAGTTGCATACTCATTAGCAAGTTAGCGACATTTTCTTCCAGATTGAGATTTAAATTTAACGCTTTACCATTTTCAGCATCTAAATTATTCCCCTGAATATTTAAACCTAATTTGGCGATTCCATTGCTATAATAAACTGTTCCGGCTAGCTTAGTATAATGAAAATTTTTAATAATATCAGTGAGTATTTTAATATTTGGGTTAGCTTGTGCATACTCTTTAAGTGTCGCATTGTCAAAGCGTAAATAGCCGTCATTGACGGTGGTTAATTCTCCATTTTTAATCACTATGCCTAAACTGTTTTTACCGTTGTTTTTCACTGTTAATAATGTGATTGGTAAATACCCCTCAATCGTCCCTTTAGCGTCTAAACCCTCTGCCGGATACTGAGTAAAAACATCTTGTAACTGAATATTTTTTAATCTTAATTTTAATTGTTGGGGCAATTTAGCTAAATTCAATTTACCGGCGTCAAGCAACAACGTTCCGGAAAAGAGCGCCGCTTGTGCTTTTGTCCATGTTACCAAACCTTTACTGGGTGAATTTAAAGAAGCAGAATATTGACCGGCTAATTTTATTTTTTGGAAAATAACCCCTAAATTGACTTCCTGAATGTTCAATGCGGAGGTTGATACATTAAATTGATTATTTTTCAGCGATAAATTTACTGCGCCACTGACTGATTTAATATCACTGTTTTTATAAATTCCATTGGCTTTATGGATAGCTAATTGACCTGTTGCAGACAGTTGATTTAATTCAAATAACAAAGGGAACTGTATTTTAAACTGTAAACTACCGGTTAAATCATTAACCATTAAATCCTCAGTCAACTGCGCTTTTTTGACACTCACCGATCCATTATCTAAGTTCGTTAAAGTGACTTGATCTTGGCTAATTATTGCGGAGAAAGGTAGCGTGATATTGCCATTTTCAATACCTAATTGATTTAATGTGGTAGTAAAAAGTCCCTGCTGAATTTCTAAATGTGAATCGGTTTGGTTCAACAGCAAATTACCTGACAAATGCGCTAAATAGGGTTTATCTGTTGAAATATCGAGTTTAAGGGATTGTTGCTGTTTGACGGTATCAATCTTTATATCCAAAATCGGGACATGTTGTTGGTAGAGTTTGAATGAATCAACATGAATGGTTGTTGGCATCCAATTAAATACGGTTGCTAGCGTTGCCATATCTAAACCGGACTGTTCCGGAGGTTGTTCGCTATCACTTATCTGTTTATCGGTAGAGTCAGCCGTTATTGGATCATCATCCTTTGGCAAATAGAGACTTAAATCTTTAACAGACAATTTCGCCAATGATAAATTTATGTTTTTGGCTACGATAGTGGTTTTTTGCTGGGATAGGGTGATTTCTTCAAATAATATACCGTCGAAACTGACATTGAGTCCCTGCCAATCTAACGCAATATCATATTTTTGCTTAATTGATATCCAATATTGCCAGCCGCCAATGATGAACAGCCCGATAATAAGAAAAAAACTTAGTAAAAACCAATAACGTTTTTTTAAACGAGCCATAAGTAAACTCTCAATATTGCCAGAAAGCCAATTGCCGGGGTTTTTACCCGGCAATCAATATTATGCTTAAGCCTGTTCCCGTTGTGCAATATAAGCCAGTGCTTTATCAATTCTCGCTAAAGCCCGTTTTTTACCAACGGCAAACACGGTCGCATCCACTGACGGTGATTGACCGATGCCAGTTACTGCAACACGTAACGGCATACCCACTTTGCCCATACCGACATCAAGTTCGCTAGCGGTTGCTTCAATAGCATGATGAATTTTATCGATTTGCCAATCAAAATCCGCAATCGCTGCAATTTTGGTTTTAATCAGCTCTAAGGGTGCTTTTGCCACCGGACGTAAATGTTTTTTGGCAGCATCAGCATCAAAATCATCAAAATCTTGATAGCAATAGCGGCATGCTTCAGCCATTTCTTTAAGGGTTTTTGAGCGCTCACCAAATAATTTGATGATAGTAATTAAATCCGGCCCTTGAGTTAAATCATAACCTTGTTGATTGATGTGCCACATTAAGTGCTGTGCGACATAATCAGCATCTAAATGATTAATATAGTGGTGATTTAACCATAATAACTTTTCAGTATTAAAAGCACTGGCCGATTTACTGACCGCATCTAATGAAAAATAGCTAACCATTTCAGGTACTGAAAATATCTCTTGGTCGCCATGTGACCAGCCGAGTCGGACTAAATAATTTAACAAGGCTTCCGGTAGGTAACCGTCATCACGATACTGCATCACACTCACCGCACCATGGCGTTTAGATAATTTTTGCCCGTCATCGCCTAAAATCATCGAAACATGACCATATTCAGGCAGTGGCGCCCCTAAAGCTTTAAGTATATTAATTTGACGAGGCGTATTATTGATATGATCTTCACCACGAATCACATGGGTAATTTCCATATCCCAATCATCGACCACCACACAGAAATTATAAGTTGGCGAACCGTCAGTACGGCGAATGATTAAATCATCAAGCTCTTTATTCGCAATTTCAATTGGGCCACGAATGAGATCGTTAAACACCACAACCCCGTCAACAGGGTTAGCGAAACGCACAACATGTGGCTCGTTATGATTATGTTGTTTTTGTACTTCATCACAACGGCAATGGCCGTCATAACGTGCTTTTTCGCCTTTCGCCATTTGCTCTTCACGCAACTTTTCAAGGCGCTCTTTTGAACAATAACAACGATAAGCTGACCCATTGGCTAACATTTCGTCAATAACTTGATTATAACGATCAAAACGTTTTGTCTGGAAATACGGGCCTTCATCCCATGATAATTTTAACCAATTCATTCCTTCCATAATCGCTTCTATCGCTTCCGGCGTTGAACGTTCGAGATCAGTATCTTCAATACGCAACACAAATGCACCTTGTGCATGACGAGTATAAAGCCAAGAATAAAGCGCAGTACGTGCACCACCTACGTGTAAATAACCAGTCGGACTTGGTGCGAAACGGGTTTTGATTTTCATGAAATAATCCTAATAATAACAAAAAGAACACCAAAACGATGATCGTTATCAGTGCCCTTTTATCAAACTTACCAACCAACATTGGTAAAGTAATAACATTTTGATATAAATTTGGTTTAGTGGTTTATTTTAACACGCTAAAGGGTTTGAGCAATAGCCAGTTAGCGGCTTAAAATCAATCACTATTTTGTCAAGAAGTTTCAGATTTCCCCTACGTTTAAGTATAAAACCACCGCTTTTTGACAACCTGACGATAGCAACAATTAATGGGCCTCATCCCAGTTATTACCAATACCGACATCGACTTTTAAAGGTACCGATAATTGATAACAGTTTTCCATGATTGATTTAATTTTAGAACAATAGTTATCAACCAGTTCCTCTTTCACTTCAAACACTAATTCATCGTGAACTTGCATCACCATATTAATATTGCCGTTTGGTTGACTTTTTATCCAGTCACTCATTTTAATCATGGCGGTTTTAATAATGTCAGCTGCTGTCCCTTGCATTGGAGCATTAATTGCCGCACGTTCGGCAGCACGTTTTTCAATGCCATTAGTTGAGGTGATTTTAGGAAGATATAACCGCCGACCAGATAGCGTTTGCACGTACCCTTGCTGAGCAGCAAGTTGGCGGGTTTGTTCCATATAGTTTTGCACACCTGGATAACGCTCAAAATAACGATCGATATAAAACTGCGCTTCTTTACGGGCGATATTTATCTGTTTGGATAGGCCAAATGCACTCATACCGTAAATCAATCCAAAATTGACCGCTTTAGCGCGTCGACGCTCTTCGGATGTCACTTCGGATTCCGGTTTACTTAAAATTTCACTGGCAGTTACCCGGTGAATATCTTTATCATGGGCAAAAGCATTAAGTAGGCTCTTATCTTGTGAAAGATGCGCCATAATGCGCAGTTCAATTTGCGAATAGTCAGCCGAAATAATTTTATAGCCTTTTGGTGCAATAAATGCTTGGCGAATTCGACGCCCCTCTTCATTGCGTACCGGAATATTTTGCAAATTTGGATCGTTTGATGATAAGCGACCGGTTACAGTACCAATTTGATTATAATTGGTATGAATACGATGATCGATTGGACTTATCATCAATGGCAATTTATCGGTATAGGTATTTTTCAGTTTGGCAAGCCCACGATAAAATAAAATCATGCGCGGTAACTCATACTCATTTGCCAATTCGCTCAGCACATCTTCACTGGTTGACGGATCACCTTTCGGCGTTTTTTTCAATACCGGCAGTTGATGCTTTTCAAACAAAATCGCTTGAATCTGTTTTGGTGAAGCCGGATTGAATTTTTCACCGGCCAGCGATTGTAGCTCTGCTTCAATTGCTTTTAACTGTTGCGCCAGTTCGTGTGAATAGTCGTTTAACTGTTTAGCATCCACCAGAACACCGGTTCTTTCCATTTCCGCCAATACGATAGCTAACGGCATTTCAATATCAGTAAATAACTTGGTTAGTTCTGCTTCTTTAGACAGTTCCGGCCACAATTTTTCATGCAGTTGTAGAGTTATATCGGCATCTTCCGCCGCATATTGGGTTGTTTTTTCAACCTCAATAGCATCAATTGTCAGTTGTTTCTTATCTTGCTTAGTCAGTTCATTATAAGTAATGGTTTTATAATTTAAATAACGGCTCGCTAAACTGTCCATATCGTGCCTTTCGGTACTGTTAAGTACATACGACTCAAGCATGGTGTCATAAGCGATACCTTGCACCTTAATGCCATAGTTTGCCAGCACACTGTAATCAAACTTAGCATTTTGGGCAATTTTTTTAATATTGGGGTTTTCTAATACCGGTTTTAATTTCGCCAGCACACTATCAAGCGCTAGCTGCTCTGGTACGCCTAGATAGTGATGAGCAAGCGGAATATAGGCCGCTTGATGCGGGGTGACGCTTAACGAAATCCCGACTAATTTGGCATGCACATGATCAACATTATCGGTTTCCGTATCGAAGGCGAACTGCGTGCTATTGGTTAATTTTGCAATCCAGCTATCTAATTGCTCTTCGGTTAAAATACATTGATAATCGGTCGATCTAGTTTGCGCTGGCGATTCATCCTGCCCAAATAGTGATAGGTTACTGCTGATAATCGCCGCCGATGCTTTTTGCTGTTTTAAAAAGCTACCGGAGATTAACTCTTTTTGCCAGCGATGAAAGCCGTAATAGGCAAATAGTTCGTTTAAAGCGTTAACATCAATATCACCGGCGATAAGCTGTTCATTAGAAAAATCTAATTTCACATCGGTTTTAATCGTAGCCAATAAATAGGACAGTTCGGCTTCTTTTTGGTTGTCGATCAGTTTTTGTTTTAAAGATTTCGCCCCACGAATTGATAACTTTTCAATGTCATCTAAACGTTGATAGATATCTTTAACGCTATTAAATTCAGTTAATAAACTTTGTGCCGTTTTTTCACCCACGCCTGGCACACCGGGGATATTATCCGATGAATCGCCCCTTAAGGCTAAATAGTCGATAATCTTTTCGGGCGGTACACCAAATTTTTCCATGACACCTTTTGGATCAAGCAAGGTATTGTTCATGGTATTAATCAATGTCACTTTATCGCTGACCAGCTGCGCCATATCTTTATCACCGGTGCTAATTAACACATGAAGATTTTCTTTTTCGGCCTGTTTTGCCAGTGTACCTATTACATCATCAGCTTCTACTCCTTCAATGCAAAGTAACGGCAAGCCCATGGCTTTTAAAATGGTATGAATCGGCTCAATTTGCGGACGCAAGTTTTCCGGCATTGCTTCACGAGTGGCTTTATATTCGCTGTAAATTTCGTTTCTAAACGATCCACCTTTCGCATCAAATACAACGGCAATATGGGTAGGATTATATTGGTTAATTAAGCTACGAATCATATTAATCACACCAAAAATAGCCCCGGTCGGTTCACCTTTGGCATTGGTTAATGGCGGACATGCAAAAAAAGCACGGTAAAGGTAAGAAGATCCATCAATTAAAATGATTGGTGTTTTATTTGGCATTATAGTTACCCAAGTTTATTAAAAACGTTACCAAACAGTATACCCCAATTAGCGATAATATTGTCATTATTGACGATAATATAGTGTAAAGAAGTTTAGGGTTAATAAGGTGTTTAAATAGAAAACGCAAAGTAAAAAACTGTATATTAAATAACGAGTGTTATATAATACGGTATCTTTTTCGCCCGAGTATTTAGCCATGACAGAATTAAGCATTGCTGCACAAAAAGTTAAAGCCGCACTGGCAGCAAAAAATCTTGAAACCCCTTCTTGTCGTTTAGCAATGGATAATAGTGAACGCAAGGCAAAAATCGAAGAGCATTTTCGCCAGATCATGCAGTTAATGGAATTGGATCTGACCGATGACAGTCTTGCCGAAACGCCACATCGTGTTTCTAAAATGTATGTCGATGAGATTTTTTCCGGACTGTATTACGAGAATTTCCCGAAAATCACACTGATTGAAAATAAAATGCAAGTTGACGAGATGATAACCGTTCGTGATATCACTTTAACCAGTGTGTGTGAACACCATTTTGTCACAATTGACGGCAAAGCGACCGTCTCTTATATCCCGAAAGATAAAGTTATCGGTTTATCCAAAATTAACCGAATTGTCGAATTTTTTGCCTCACGCCCACAAGTACAAGAAAGGTTAACTCAACAAATACTCGTTGCTCTTCAAACCTTACTAGGGACGGTAAATGTGGCGGTCTCAATTGATGCAACTCACTATTGTGTCAAAGCCAGAGGCATTAAAGATTCCAGTAGCATGACAACCACAACGGCATTAGGTGGTGGATTTAAAACCAACCCAAGTACAAGACAGGAGTTTTTAAGGGCTTTAAATCACTAACAATATAAGGATATTCAATGAAATATTTATCACTCATTTTTACGGTATTTTTGATTACAGCATGTTCTGAACCACAACGGAATAATGAAGATAAATTTATCGGTTTTTGGGTTGAAGGTGGCCCGGATTATAAACATACGGCAACGATCGCCAATATTGTTGAAATAAGTAAACAAGGTGACAATTACTTTATCAACGAAAACTACGTTTATGGTAATGAGCAAACCATTGCGATGCGAAAACTCACTAAAGCACAAGACTTTTTCGACGGACTGGCTTATCCTTCCAAAAGAATGTTTGATTTAGAAAATAAAGTCACGATGGATGATGATGACGATTCAAAAATCGGTATATTTAGTACCTTTTTCTTTCGAATATCAAAAGAAGAAGCAGAGCATATTAAAAGTGATGTAAAAGAGTGCGAAGAGATAGAAAAAAACCGTTTTTTTATTCCTACAGCGCAACAAGAAGAATATAAAAAACGAGCCAAAGAGCTGGCTTATTGTCGGATTTTTTGGTAACAATCAATATTCACGCCAACTTAAATAGAGCGGATTTTTGAACCAGTCGTATGCAGATTGATTATTTAACACCAATTAAAAGCCAAAACTCAAAGACAAAACGACCAAAAATCAGCTTTATATTACGTGCATCTTCAAGAAAGATTGGTATAATTCTCGGCTACTTGAGTTAAATTACACTGTTAAATAACACATTTTCATGAAGATCATTCGCGGTATTGCTAATATAAAAAATCAAATTTCCCAGTGTGTACTGACATTGGGCAATTTTGACGGCGTACATTTAGGACATCAGCAATTAATTAACCATTTAATTACCCAAGGTAAGAGATTAAATCTACCGACTGTTGTGATGTTATTTGAACCACAACCGTTAGAGTTTTTTTGCCCGGACAATGCTCCTTCCCGATTAACCTCATTTCAAGAAAAAGTGATTTTAATTGAAAAACTCGGCATAGATTATATTATTGCGATACCGTTCAACCAAACTTTTGCCAAAATGTCTGCTGACGATTTTATCCAAGATTGGTTGATAAATAAGTTACAAGCCAAATATATTGCTATTGGTGATGATTTTCGCTTTGGCTATGAACGTAAAGGGGATATAAACTTACTTGAGCACTATGCCCAAACTTATGGCTTTGCGGTAGAAAGTATCCCGACCTTTGTCTTTGATCATTTACGGGTTAGCAGTACGGCAGTTCGAAAAGCATTATTCAATAACGATTTTCAATTGGCACATTGCCTGTTAGGTCGAAATTACGCCATTGCTGGTCGAGTGATACATGGCAATGCGTTAGCAAGGCAGTTAGGGTTTCCGACAGCGAATATTCACTTACACCGCAAAAAACCAGCCTTGCAAGGTGTCTATTTAGTGAAGGTCAAAAATAGTTGTAGCCAGCAATCTTATCACGGCATTGCCAATATCGGGATAAGACCAACTATTGAAGGAAAAAAAGCCATTTTAGAAGTGAATCTATTTGACTTTTCAGGTGATCTTTATGGACAATATTTAGACGTCACCTTCGTTAAAAAATTGCGTGATGAGAAAAAATTTAACTCATTAACTGAATTAAAAGAACAAATTACACAAGATGTTTGCACTGCTAAAAAGATCAGTGCACAATTAACCAATTAAGAAAGTAGTATCAACAAAATTAACTGGAATAAATCAGCATGACAGATTATAAAAATACCTTGAATTTACCGGAAACCGGTTTCCCAATGCGAGGCGATCTTGCCAAACGTGAACCGGCAATGTTGCAAAATTGGTACGATAAAGAACTTTATCGCAAAATTCGTCAAGTCAAAAAAGGCAAGAAAGCATTTATTTTGCACGACGGCCCGCCTTATGCCAACGGCAAACTTCATATCGGTCATGCAGTTAATAAAATAATTAAAGATATTATTATCAAATCAAAAGGCTTAAGTGGCTATGACTCCCCGTATATTCCAGGATGGGACTGTCATGGTTTGCCAATTGAGCAGAAAGTTGAAGAACAAGTCGGTAAACCGGGGGTAAAAGTAACGCCTGCTGAATTTCGTCAAATTTGTCGTGATTATGCTGCTTCACAAGTTGAGCTACAAAAAGCCGATTTTATCCGCATGGGTGTCCTTGGTGATTGGCAAAACCCTTACCGTACAATGAATTTCGATACCGAAGCGAATATTATTCGAGCATTAGGTAGAGTGATTCAAAATGGGCATTTAGTCAAAGGGGCTAAACCGGTTTACTGGTGTACTGATTGTATGTCTTCATTGGCCGAAGCTGAAGTTGAATATTATGATAAATCTTCACCGGCAATCGATGTAAAATTTAAAGCCGTAGATAACCAAACAGTTGCAAGTAAATTTGGCGTAAATACCGATTTAACCATTTATGCCGTGATTTGGACAACCACACCTTGGACATTACCGGCTAGCCGTGGTATTGCCTTAAATGCTGAATTTGAGTATCAACTGGTACAAATAAACGATAAAGAGTGCTTAATTTTAGCCACTGATCTGGTCGAATCAGTCATGAAGCGTGCCGAAATTTCAGACTGGAAAGTCCTTGGCAGCTGTAAAGGTGATGCACTTGAGCTATTACGCTTTAAACACCCTTTCCTTGATTTTGATGAGCCGATTGTACTGGGTGAACATGTAACTGTTGATGCCGGTACCGGTGCAGTGCACACAGCGCCCGGTCATGGTGCAGAAGACTTTTTAGTCGGTCAAAAATATGGACTTGAAGTAGCTAACCCGGTTGGCGGTAATGGCTGTTATTTACCGGGCACCGGCGCCGGCTTAGATGGTCTTTTTGTGTTTAAAGCCAATAAAGTCGTCGTTGAGATCTTAAAAGAGCACAATGCGTTATTACACTTTGAAAATATCGAACATAGTTACCCATGCTGCTGGCGCCATAAAACACCGGTTATTTACCGTGCAACACCACAATGGTTTATCAGCATGGACAAACAAGGTTTACGTGCGCAATCGCTAAAAGAGATCAAACAAGTGCGCTGGATCCCGGATTGGGGGCAAGCTCGAATTGAAACAATGGTCGCTAATCGTCCGGACTGGTGTATCTCTCGTCAACGTACATGGGGCGTACCTATGACGTTATTTGTCCACAAAGAAACCGAAGAGTTACATCCCGATACACTACAATTAGTAGAAAAAGTGGCTAAATTGGTTGAACAAAACGGTATTCAAGCATGGTGGGATGCCGATATTAAAGATCTATTAGGCCCCGATGCCGATGATTACCGCAAAGTACCGGACACACTGGATGTATGGTTTGATTCAGGATCAACTTTCTTCTCAGTTGTAGGCGTACGTCCGGAGTTTGAAGGACACGAAGCCGACATGTATTTAGAAGGCTCTGATCAACACCGTGGTTGGTTTATGTCATCATTAATGCTATCAACAGCAATTGACAATAAAGCCCCTTACAAACAAGTATTAACTCACGGTTTTGTGGTGGACGGTCAAGGGCGTAAAATGTCTAAATCTCTAGGCAATATCGTCACTCCACAAGAGGTAATGAATAAACTTGGCGCCGATATTTTACGTTTATGGATCGCCTCAACCGATTATTCGGGTGAAATGAGCTACTCAGATGAAATCATCAAACGAGCAGCAGACAGCTATCGTCGTATTCGTAACACCGCTCGCTTCTTACTGGCAAACTTAAATGGTTTTGATCCAGCTAAAAATATGGTTAAACCTGAAGAGATGGTGATACTTGATCGCTGGGCGGTTAGCATGGCGAAAGAAGCGCAAGAACAAATTATTCAAGCGTATGAAAGTTATGATTTCCACAAAGTGGTACAACGTATCATGCAATTTTGCTCAATTGAAATGGGATCATTCTATTTAGATATTATTAAAGATCGCCAATACACCGCTAAAAGCGATAGTATTGCTCGCCATAGTTGTCAAACGGCGTTATATCATATTGCCCAAGCTATGGTGCGTTGGATTGCACCGGTATTATCCTTTACCGCTGATGAAATTTGGCAGTACTTACCGGCAAATGAAAAATCAGAGTTTGTATTTGAAGATGAATGGTACAACCAACTCTTTACTTTACCGGAGAGTGAAGCGTTAAATAGTGAATATTGGGCACAAATTCTCACCATTCGTAGTGAAGTGAATAAAGTATTAGAACAAGGAAGAAACGATAAAGTTATCGGCGGTTCACTTGAAGCGGCGGTGACGCTTTATGCTGACAAGGATATCGCCAATGCACTAGCGAAATTAGAAAATGAATTACGCTTTGTATTACTCACTTCACAAGCAAGCGTCAAACCGCTTGAGAATGCAACACAACAGGCAGTACAAAGTGATATAAGCGGTCTTAAAATTGAATTAGCGAAAGCACAAGGCGATAAGTGCCCACGTTGCTGGCATTATACTGTTGATAATGAACCGACAACGCATTTATGTAAACGCTGTGAGCAAAACATTCACGGAAACGGCGAAATAAGACATTTTGCTTAACCGTAAATCACTCACGATAAACCATTAAGCTATCGTCAATACGATAGCAATTTAATACCTTCACCGCCGACTAATGTCGGCGGTAATATCATAATGAGCCAACTACATGAAAAAAGATAACGGACTTTACTGGGTGTTATTGGCAATAGTCGTTTTCATCATCGATATTGCAAGTAAATTTTATATTTTAGATAGATTTGAACTATTTGAAACAGTCAATCTCTTACCCTTCTTTTCGATCACTTATGTGCGTAACATTGGCGCTGCCTTTAGTATTTTTGAAGGGCAAAGAGTAATGCTGGCTGCTATTGCCTTAGTTATCAGTGCAGTAATTGTGTATATGCTTTATCGCAATAATCGCTCGCAAAAATTAGAAAACCTTTCTCTATCAATGATTTTAGGCGGTGCATTAGGTAACTTATTTGATCGGCTATATCATGGTTTTGTTGTTGATTTTCTCGATGTCAATTTTGGCAATTGGCACTACCCAACGTTTAATATTGCCGATTGCGCAATTTGTGTTGGTATCGGATTGTTTATTATCAGCAGTTATAAAAAACCGAAAAAGACACCATAACGATGCAAATTATTTTAGCTAATCCTCGCGGTTTTTGTGCCGGTGTTGATCGTGCTATCACCATTGTTGAAAGAGCGATTGAATTATTTGGCGCACCGGTTTATGTTCGCCACGAAGTAGTCCATAATCGCTATGTGGTAAATCGCCTTAAACAACTCGGGGCGATTTTTATCGAAGAGATTAGTGAAGTCCCCGACAACACCATTTTAATCTTTTCAGCACATGGCGTATCAAAAGCCGTTCGAGAAGAGGCGAAAGCTCGTCATCTTCGAATCTTCGATGCCACATGCCCACTTGTAACGAAAGTCCATATGGAAGTAGCCAGATCGAGCTATCGAGGCGAAGAGGTTATCTTAATCGGTCATGCCGGACACATCGAAGTAGACGGCACTATGGGGCAGTACAGTAATCCCGAAGGGGGTATTTATTTAGTTGAATCTATCGAAGATGTGCAACAATTACAGGTCAAAAACGAAGATAATCTTTGTTTTACCACCCAAACAACCTTATCGGTAGATGATACCGCTGAAATCATTGCCGCCTTAAAAGCACGCTTTCCCCATATCCGAAGCCCACGCAAAAATGACATCTGTTATGCCACAACCAATCGACAACAAGCGGTAAAACAACTGTCATCACAAGCGGACATCGTGTTAGTTGTTGGATCTAAAAATTCATCCAATTCCAATCGATTAGCCGAGCTTGCCAGACGTAACAGCAAACAAGCCTACTTAATTGATTTTGCCTCGGATATCGATCCAAAATGGATAAGCAATGCACGCCGAATCGGCGTAACAGCGGGTGCCTCAGCGCCGGATATATTAGTGCAACAGGTTATCGATTATTTAAAAAGTTTAGGCTGCACATCGTTAATTGAAACCGACGGCATTTTAGAAAACATCACCTTTGAAATTCCCAAAGCGCTTCGCATTGATGTCAAATCTGAACAATAAACTAAGAAGAGCGCTTTAATAACTCAAATTTTGCTAAAAGCTGATCATGCGTCTCCTCATGCTCCGGATCAGCAATTATCGCATTTTGAATC
Organism: Gilliamella sp. B2923; assembly: GCF_026536565.1. Lineage (NCBI taxonomy): Bacteria > Pseudomonadati > Pseudomonadota > Gammaproteobacteria > Orbales > Orbaceae > Gilliamella > Gilliamella sp. B2923. The sequence goes on from NZ_JAFNNZ010000014.1 coordinate 38,302, forward strand.
GGACAAACACGCTGGCATGTAGAGTGATCATAATAACCAACACATTCCGTGCATTTATTCGGGTCGATCTCATAAGTATCAAACCCCATAGAGATCGCCTCATTCGGGCACTCAGGCTCACACATATCACAATTAATACACTTACTGGTTATTTTTAACGCCATTGCTCGATTATCTTTATAGACTGCAAAAAAATTGGCGACATTATAACGCAATCCTTAACAAAACCTAAGATAAGATCCCGTTAGCAAATTTAAAAACAGATGATTTTTGACAAAAACTTTCAGAAAATACCTATGTTTTAGTATAAAAACAAAAGGTTAAGATATTTTCAAAAATATCTAAAATTCAATATTACTACCTTCCATAATAACTAAAAAGTCGCACGAAACCTTGACAAGAACTTTCAGAAAACACCCATGTTTAAGTATAAAAATAAAAGTTTAAGATATCTCAAAAATATCCTAAACCCCTTATGCAGCCATAAAAGGCTCTATCTTACGACAGACACATACGGCTTTTTTCTAAACGGCTTATGCAGCTTTCAAGGAGGGTAGGCGTGAGATGATGCAGTGGTATGCTTTCTAAACAGCTTATGCAGCTTTCAAGAACATACTGCGAGATGCTAGCTAAACATTCATTTTCTAAACAGCTTATGCAGCTTTCAAGTAGAATCTCACATACTATAAACATCGTTTATATAAACACAAAGGGCAATTTTAGGTTTAAAAACCCTTTTTTTTAACGGTTTTGCAATATATTGATTTTTAAAGTTTTTATTTTTAGCTAAAAAAAAGGGTTTATAAAGTTTGCATTTTGAACTCCACTATTATTTCTAAACGGCTTACCATTACCTTTCCCAAAAGCAAACAAATGCCCCAGACCGCACCTTCACAAAGCGCCGACAACTGAGAGAGGTTAGCACGCCAAACAAGGATGTTTGGCGAGGCGCTGCTTTGTCCG
>NZ_JAFNNZ010000015.1:0-37363 GCF_026536565.1 Gilliamella sp. B2923
TGAAAAATGTACTTGTGATACTTGGTTGGAAACAGCTCAGAAACTATCAAGGTACTTTGCTTGGGAATATGAGGATTATCAGTCACAGTAAAATCCCACACCTAATCTGTGTGGAACTTACTTATTATCTTTTAGATTTGCATCGCAAGTTCAACAATCAACTAGCCCTGTTCAATCTTAATGATAACAGGGCAACCGACATAAAATCCTAACTGCTAAAGCCCCCTACCCTTATTGATGCCGGGCATGATATTGATGCCAAAACGGTCGATATTTCTGCCGGTAAGCAATTAGCGCTTTATGCAGATAATGATATCGCTATCGGGACATCATCAATAAAATGACTAAGAATCAATTAATAGACGAATTCAATAAAATGGAACAAGAAATTGTAATTCCTTACTTAAAAAAATTTTTGATACACTGGGTTCAGCATGTTGCTTATATCACATGATAGAACAAAGTGAAGACATATATACTTATCTTATTAATGGTAAATCTGTTATTACTCTTGAAATTTCTCGAATTGATAATTCAATACTTTACTCCAATTGATGAGTTTAAAAATAAGTTTTCTAGGCAAGCAATTTTCACAAATACTAAATCAAAGTAGGAAATGATGATATGTTATTATCGATTGAAGATGTAGTGACAAAAAAAATTAATGGTTTTGTTAAATTAAAAGCATATTTTTATATATTAGGTGGTACAAATGAAAAGGCTTTTTTAAGTGCTGATAATAATGGTGACTTTGCAAAGATAATACTTTTACCTAAAAAAATTATATCTCAAATAATTGAACAAGATTACACTTTTGGTGTTTTAGTCGGTGGCGAATATGCTTATTATGCAATACAATCGATTATCAAAGGAAAAATTATAATCATCAATAATCAACAAGTTTTTAATGAAGTTGATGAGTTAATTTTGATGGAAGATGGTAGAAGTCAAACTTTTACTTTTAATTATTTGTAAGTTATTTTCAGGTCTGCGATTCACTTCGTAGAACTAAACTAATTTTTTATCAACTATGCGATCTGCTTCGCAATTTCCACAATTAACTTGCCCTTTTTGCTAGTGAATTTGTTAAGGGAGTATTAAAAACCCTAATACGATTAGAACAGAATTATCTCGTGGTGGCGTTGAATATAGATTACCTAACGGACAAGGAATCCTCTATAACGCTGATGGTTCTTTTTCTGGTTTTTTAGATCCAAAAAAGAAATAACTGATAAGGGAATAACTAATTATGAGTACTGATTTTGAAATTGATTTTTTTAGTGATAATAAGTATAAAGAAATAACTATTGAAATATCCTACAAAGGACAAATACTTTGCCAATTAAATAAAGACAAAGGTATTTCTAATATAGAAATAGAGTTTTTCTTTGACTCCAGAATACTAGCAGAACAGGTAACACCAAAATTTCCACTTGATGAATTTATTAATATTTTAAATGAAGCAAAACAGGATCTTGTTACCGCATAAATGAAAGCCCCTCTCTGGTTAAGCGGGGAGCTCTTATTACTTTTTAGATCTGTATCGCAAGTTCAATAATTAATTTGTTTTGCTTAACTTTAATGATGATAGGCCGTTTGGCATAAAAACGTATCTGTTTCAACCACTAGCCCTTAATAGTGAGTTCTGAGCTGGGACTATTATGCCCGACATCATACATGTAACCCACGATATAAAAGTGCTTGTCAGGTTTGGTGCCCATGCTTTAACTGGTGGTTAATTTTAGCACAACGTATACCTTAGTCATAATAATTACCTTGTTTAGTTGTTACGAGTAGTAGGTTAGCAATGGCGTCATAGCCTGCCCCAGAACGTCAACGTGTTTTGAAGATAGCGACAAACGGTTTTACATCACAATAAAGCCGATCACCAAAAGCGCTATATTAGCTATCATTTAAGAAATTCTTTAAATAGATAAATAATTACAAATCTGGACAATTACTTTATTCAATACAATAATAAAGATGCATCAAACAATAACTTATTGTTTATACCAATAAAAATTATTTGATGAAATATAAATAAGTAAAAGGAAATATAAAATTATGGAAAAGATTAAATATGTTATTTTAAGTTGTTGCTTGCTTTTATTATTTGGATGTTCTGGCAACAGAGAACCATTACCTAGAACACAGATTGTGGAAACAGAAGTAATAACTTTAAATAATGGTGCGAATATTAAGGTGTTAACGGAAAATGCCATTAATGGAGAAGTAGTTGAAGATACGAATAGTTATTTAAATATTGTTACCCGAAGTAACACAGCACAAGTTGTTGGATTGAAAGTAGTTCAATTTGCCGCAGGTTTTTTTACTAGTCTTGGTGGCAACGTGAATACTTTTTCAAAGGAAGAATTAAAAGGTAGCTACGTAAATTCAGTACCAAATAATACCATGGAGCTTTTAAAACCTCAGTTATATACAATTTTAAAAAAAATAAAAGCCAACAAACAAAAAGAACACACTATCACCATTCAACCTTATAAATTTAAACTGATTTATGATGGTTTGACGGATAATAAATACAATTTTATTTATCAAACATCGATTAAAGCGGAAGGATTTTACTTTGCTTGTTCTCACAACAGTTTATCGGTAGAGGATAAAACCAAAACTTTTGACGAATGGGAAAGTAATAACTATCAGTTAGTTCAAGATATCACTTCACAATTAATCAATAATTGTATGACTCAATTAAATTCGACTGAAAATTTAACACAACTTGAAAATGCGCTGAAATAAGTATTAATTATCAGCAACATAGTACGCTAAACATAAAATAGATTGAATTTAGTTGATTATTGATAAAATTCTTTTTAAATATAAAAACCAGAAATTAAATAATAAATGTCTGGTTTTTTACTTTGCAAAATCGTAAATTATCCTATGTTAACTATCACCGTTTTGATTCAATTTAATTATCAATAGTAATCACTTACTTTATTAAAAATTATATTTATTACATACAGTTATATAAAAAACAGGGTTGTATGTTTTTTTTAGCCTAGAAATTTGCTTTCTATTCGCATTAAATCAGGAATTATTGCATAATACATGGCGTATTAAATACCGAACTTAAGTTAGGAATAATTATGGAACTTCTTTGTCCTGCTGGATCTTTACCATCGTTAAAAGTGGCGATTGATAATGGCGCTGATGCTGTCTATATTGGTTTGAAAGATGATACCAATGCCCGTCACTTTGCTGGTTTAAATTTTAATGAGAAGCGATTAATTGAAGCTGCGGATTATGTACATAAACGTGGTAAAAAATTGCATATTGCGATTAATACTTTTGCGCATCCTGAAAATTTTCAGCGGTGGCAACATGCGGTTGATACCGCTGCAAACATTGGCGCTGATGCTTTAATCATTGCCGATCTTGCAATGCTTGATTATGCAGCTGAAAAATATCCCAATTTAGAGCGCCATGTTTCGGTGCAAGCCTCTTCGACCAATGAAGAGTCAATTAAGTTTTATTATAATAATTTTCACGTACATCGAATTGTGTTGCCTCGTGTGTTGTCAATGCATCAGGTAAAACAGCTTTCTCAAGTGTCGCCTGTTCCGTTAGAAGTTTTTGCTTTTGGCAGTTTATGTATTATGGCAGAAGGCCGTTGTTACTTGTCTTCTTATTTAACTGGCGAATCACCTAACACTGTTGGTGCGTGCTCACCAGCAAAATTTGTGCGCTGGGAAGAGACCGAAAAGGGGCTTGAGTCAAGACTAAACAATGTTTTGATCGACTGTCATAAAAAAGGTGAAAATGCTGGCTACCCAACCTTATGTAAAGGTCGCTACTTTGTTGGTGAAGAGCTTTATCATCCGATTGAAGAGCCAACCAGTTTAAATACGATTGAACTTTTACCGGAATTATTTGCTGCTAATATTGCCTCGGTGAAAATCGAAGGCCGTCAACGTAGCCCGGCTTATGTTGAACAAGTGACCAAAGTATGGCGACAAGCTATTGACCGCTATAAAGCTAATCCACAATCCTATCAGGCAGAAAAAAATTGGATGGATACACTTGGTTCTGTTTCAGAAGGAACGCAAACCACATTAGGTGCTTATCACCGTAAATGGCAATAATGTAGAATTAACTTGCCAATTAGTCATTCACAATAAAGATGATTGAAATAGATTCATATTTTAATTAATGACAATGTAAATAAAATCGCTGTAGCGATTTTTAGTTAAATCAATCTAATATAAATATAGTGAGCAAAACGATGAAATACGCATTAGGACCAGTGCTGTACTATTGGCCTAAAATCGAAACTGAAGCTTTTTACCATGCTGCCACTAATAGTGAAGCAGACATTATTTATATGGGTGAAACGGTATGTACCAAACGCCGTGAAATGAAGGTGCCCAATTGGTTAGACTTAGCAAAAGAGATTGCCAAATCTGGCAAGCAAGTCGTCCTTTCCACTTTAGCATTACTTGAAGCGCCATCAGAACTTAATGATTTAAGGCAGCTGGTAAACAATGGTGATTTTTTAGTTGAAGCTAATGACTTAGCAGCAATTAACATTGCCCATGATAATCATTTACCTTTTGTGGCAGGTCCGGCTATTAACTGTTATAACGCTTTAACCTTAAAGTTATTACAAAAACAGGGTATGGTACGTTGGTGTATGCCTGTTGAACTTTCTCGCGATTGGTTAAACAATGTACTTAATCAATTTGATAGCTTGAATATAGCTCGAAATTTTGAAGTTGAAGTCTTTAGTTATGGCTACTTACCGTTAGCTTATTCTGCTCGCTGTTTTACCGCTCGTTCCGAAGATAGACCAAAAGATAAATGTGAAACCTGCTGTATTAAATACCCAACCGGCCGTGAAGTATTTTCACAAGAACAGCAAAAAGTATTTGTGTTAAACGGCATTCAAACGCAAAGTGGTTATTGTTATAATTTAGGCAATAATCTTAAAGAGATGAAAGGATTGGTTGATATTGTCCGCATCTCGCCATTAGGTGTTGAAACCTTAGATGTGGTCAAACAGTTTAAAGCCAATGAAGACGGATTAAATCCTTTGCACATTGAACATAAACGAGACTGTAATGGTTACTGGAATGGAATTGCAGGACTTGAACTTGCGCAATAAATATTTTGATGCCGAGCAATTTCGGGCCGATTTCCCCGCGCTCAATAATCAAAGTGTCTACCTTGATTCGGCAGCCACTGCGCTTAAGCCACAAGCGATGATTGATGCGACAATACAATATTATGCGCACAACACCGCAACGGCTGAACGCAGTTTGCACCATAATGCGCTGCAGGTAACACAAACCATTCACACAACAAGAGAAAATGTTGCTAATCTGATTCATGCCAAACATAGCCATGAAATTATTTGGACGCGTGGCACAACTGAATCAATTAACTTAATTGCCCAAAGTTATGCTCGCCCCCTATTACAACCTGGCGATGAAATTATCGTTAGCGAATTAGAGCATCATAGCAATTTATTACCTTGGTTAATCGTTGCTAAGCAGACTGGAGCAAAAGTCATTCAATGGTCAGCGGATATTGATGAGCTTTCTTCACTCATCTCATCACGCACAAAAATCGTTGCGGTGACGCAAATGTCTAACGTAACGGGATTTTGTCCAGATTTAGCGCAAATTAGTCAACTTGTTCACCAAAATAATGCGATATTAGTGGTTGACGGGGCGCAAGGTATTGTTCATCAGCCAATCAATGTTGACAAGCTCAATATCGATTTTTATGCCTTTTCAGCACACAAGCTATATGCCCCAACTGGGCTAGGGGTGTTATATGGCAAAGCGACGTTACTGGAACAAATGAGCGTTTGGCAAGGTGGCGGGAAAATGTTGAAGACAACCACATTTTCTGAATTTCAAGTTGCACAACTGCCCTACAAATTTGAAGCCGGAACGCAAAATATCGCCGGGATTGTTGGCCTAAATGCCTCACTTAGCTGGTTAAATAAATGGGATGAAGTTCAGGCAGATAACTACTTAATTCAATTATCCAATTATGCAAGATCGCAATTAAAACAGTTTGATGATATTCAATTTTATAGCGTCGAAGGTAGCCCTATTATCAGCTTTAATTTTAAGCATATTCATCATAATGATATTGCAATCTTATTAGGCGATCAAAATATTGCCATACGTACTGGGGAGCTTTGCGCTCAACCGTTGATGAATAAACTGGGTTGTCACGGTGTGATTCGTATATCGCTTATGCCTTATAATAATCAACAAGATATTGATAAATTGATAACTGCCCTTAATAATGCCATTGAGATATTTGCATAAATTTATGCGAAAACATCTATCTAAACTGAACTAGCATGGCAAATTTTTATCACCCTAAATAGGTCTATAATATGGTTTCACAACAATCTTTAACTGAACTATTTTCTCAGCAACATAACTGGCAAGATCGCTACCGACAACTGATACTTTTAGCTAAACAATTGCCTGATTTTCCTCCAGAACAAAAAACCGAGGAAAATCAAGTGAACGGTTGTGAAAACCGAGTATGGTTAACTTATCAAAAACAAGCTGACGGCACATTTATCTTTCAAGGTGATAGTGAAGGAAGGATTGTTAAAGGATTACTTGCTATTTTGATCTTGATAGCCAATAACAAAAATGCCACGCAAATTCATGCTATCGACTTTCCGGCATTATTTAAAGAACTGAAAATTGCTCAAGAACTTAGCCAATCACGACAGCAAGGCCTGGCAAAACTTATTGAACGGATCGAATCAATAAAATAAGATAAAAAAAGGGGGAAATCCCCCCTTCTTTTATAATTTTAACTGATTAGTTATCTGGGTAAGTGTAAAGCGTAATCACCTTTTTAACACCGGCTACTTTACTGGCAACTTCAGCAGCAAGTCTGCCTTGTTCTGGTGTTAAGATACCAATTAAGAAAACTTCACCATTTTCCGTCACCACTTTTATCTTACGTGATTTAACTTGTGAATTTAGCATTAACTGAGATTTTACTTTAGTGGTGATCCATGTGTCATTAGTTACTGTGCCAGCACCCACTGGCGTTCCGATACGAATTTGATTGTAAACTGTTTTTACACCTTCAACTTCATTTGCTAAGCTTTCAGCTTTCTCAATTTGTTCTTGATTTGCTTGCCCGGTTAACAAAATATTACCGTCATAAGTGCTAGTTGAAATACGTGAGCCAATAAACATAGGTCCGTTATCTCTTAATTTACTGGTAATTCGTGAATTAAGCGTTGTATCATCAACTTGGGTTCCAGCAGTACGAGGATCGGTTGCAATTGTCGCTGTAGCGCCGGCACCAACGCCAATCAATGCCGCAACACAGCCTTGTAGCATCAATACGCCTGACATTAATAGTACCATTAAGGCGAATTTTTTCATTATAACTCCTTTCTTTTGTGGCTAAATAATGTATAGATGATTACAAAAAAAATCGTATTTCATTATGCCTTGCACAAACCAATTTGCAAAACAATTTTGTTGCTTCTTGTAATAATTCCGCTATGCATTTTAATCACATTAAATTTCAAGACAATATGCCCTTTTAATTTATACATGATTCTGTTATCTTTCTACAACGCTATAAACAATATCTGTTATCAACTGAGTAGAAAATGGTTTCTCAAGATTTTATTGATTGGTTATACGCTTTATCGGCACCTATGGTTATGTTAAATAAAAAAAATGGTGCTATCTTTACGTCCCCTTATGTTTTCCCTGATGATACATTTATCGATTTAAGTGAGAATTGGGAGATCAATTCTCGGGAAACGTTTCTAAAACAAATATTTGACCTGGTTGATGACGGGCCAGCACAATTCATTTCACAACTCTATTTTAAATATTCACGATTTTCTGAAATTGAATGGCTTAACTATTGTGAAGAACAAACAGACATTCAGAAAATAATACTAAAATATGTGGAACAAACATTTCCAGCTTGTGGTGTTGCCGGTATTCGTAGTTGGGATTATGTAAGAGCCGCATATCTTATACGAATCGGCACAACCAATAAATATGTAACAGAACAAGAAGCTTTATGGATTTTAAATAGGATCAGTCTTCGAGCTCGATGTTTTTATGAATCATGGCAGCATTATCATATTGGCTGGTTTATTGGTCATCGATACAGGCAAACGTGGGGAATTGAGGACTTAGAGCAGTTGCATTGTCAATTAACCAGAACATCACAACGCCATGTAATGGCAGAACTATACACAGACAAAACATTGCCTTACAACTTATTACCTTGGTTTATTAATATTGAAGAATTAGAGAAACCAACATCATTAATGGAGTATGATTGGTCATGAATGATAACATATGGCAACTACTGGGCATTGAGAAAACGACTGATATTGCAACTATTCGTCAAGCATATCGTGCAAAATTACCCAATCATCATCCCGAAACCGATCCTGATGGATTTAAAGCGTTACGAGCCGCTTATGAAAATGCAATAGAATATGCCAAATCGCCTGAAAAATTTGCTACTGAGTTAGAATCGGACAGCTCAGCACAAGACATTTCCCAGCCACTGACAGAAGAGCAGCTTAAAGAGAATGAAATTTGTACTGCTTATCAAATGCTTTTAAATGATCCAAAACGTCGCTTTAATGTCGATGAATGGCAATTATTTATCAGTTCATTTTATGACTATCCTATGGCAATTATTGATTCGGTAAAATGGCGTTTGTTAGAAATAAGCACTCAAGCAAAGAATATATCGCAATCATGCGCCAAATTACTCGCCGAAAGTTTACGTTGGCGACAACAGCTGATGATCGAAAAACCCGAACAATATGAAAAGTATGAGAATTTTCTTGAATATATTGATAGTGGCGATACTTTCAATTACGCATCCTTACCAACCACAAATATCGTACTACAAGATGCCACCATTGATTATATTGCTCACTGCCATTGGTTATATTGGTGGCGTTCACAAGATGAACTTGAGTCTTTTTTAATGCAAGATACAGTCATCTGTTTACCTGATGATAAAGACTTAATGATGCAATTTGCCAATTTTTACCGTGTGGCAAATATACCAAATCAATCTATTTTAGACTATGCTTTACAACGTATCGCCCAAAACGATGATGATGAGCGTAATATTATCGAATGGCGGTTTTTAGCGGCAATTCAATATACATTACTTACCGATAAACAAAATGCGCTACAAGCTTGGATTGATCTTTATAATACAGGTCATTATCAACAAAAAGCAGCCAGTTGGATAGCGGGTTGGTGTTCATATTTTGCGCAAGAGTATTTCCCACTATTATGTATCGCACTTAATGACTGTTATTGCCTAGCACCGACATCAACAGACAATAACTTTTATAATATAGTTCCTCAATGGTCTACGATAACAGTATCACGATTAGCTCAAATCGATCCTAGCGATTATTCACCAGAAATTGCTAGCTTTATAAATTGGGCGCTAGAAATAAATTGGAATTATCGCCAAATCCTGCCTTTGTTGTTACTGGACAATGGTACCAATCGTTTATATCGCTTATACCGACATGCCATTATGTTATGCCACGGTAATCAAACCTTATTACAGCAAATTCTTGAAGAACAAAGCGATGATATATTTGAACAATTCATTTTACAAAATCTACAACGTCAGGCTAAGCAACATTTAGTATGGCTAACCGAACTTGAACCGATAAAAGCATTTAAAGATTGGTTGTATAATAGTGATGAAGATCTTCCAATGCCAATCAGATTTGATATTGAAAGCGATAATGATGACGCGATATATGTGCGTTTATGGTTAGATAGGTTTGATTTAATTCCTAAGCACGCCAAAGTACATCTTTACAGATATATGAAATATTTTAATATGGAAATGTTTGACTGGCAGGTCTATTTTGACAATGAACAATATTACCAATTTCCATTTCCACCTAACGCCTTGATCGATAAAGAGGCCTATTGGCAATGGTATCGTAGCTGTATGCTCGTTCTCGCTATTACTAATAACCCTTTAGAAACAGCCAAGTTAATTAAAAAAGAGAACAGTGATTTTATTTTAACCGATGATGATCCATTTCTTCCATTGGTCAATATCTTTAAGTATGGTAATTGGCAAAATGAATCAGAACTGTATAACTTGATAATTAATAACAATGAGATCACTAATTGTGTTTTGAGTAATTATCCTAACTCAATTGAAAACATCATTACCAATCCATACGACACTGATTTTACCCAAATTCCACAACATTTAACCGGATTTTGGCAAACAAAATTAGCGAATGAAAATCCTATCTATTTGATGCTGCTATACAAAATTGTTTTAAATAAAACAGCACAACAGTCTCAATTAGAGCACACATTACAAACGATTGCCGGCGACAACCTAAATCTTCAAAAAATTGCACACACTTTAATAAATGAAAAGCGCTTAACACTTTTGGCCGTAGGCAGTAAAAGTAAAGCTGCAAAGCAAGCTATCTTCATTGCTAAGCTGGCAAAACATTTATCCAATCCTTATGGCATCTGTGTTCAAAAGCAAATTAATGTTTTGGATCAATTACGAACAGACGCGAGTAATAATTTAGTACTACGACTTTGCGCTGCATTGCTGTTAGCTGAAAATCAAGAAAATCAAGAAAAACTCAATGCACAATCACTACCTAAAAATGGGTATTTTCAGTTTTGGCGTTGGAATGGTCGCACAAATAATAAAGGCTTTTTTATACAGACCGTATGGATGACAATTTTTTTATTTCTCATTGAAACAAGGATACCTGCCTTCCTGAAAAATCTTGATCTACAAAATTTTGATTATCTCTTTCGAGGAATGTTATTTTGCCTAATATTCATTAATCTTATTTTTGCCATAAAAAGGCGTGTCAATGATACCGATACGGGGAAAAGGTTCAATATTTTTCGACTTTGGCAGCCAAGTATTGAACAAACAAATCGATACGGACCACCAATAAATGAGAAAGAAAACTAACAAAAACCCCTTTTATAAAAAAATAAAAGGGGATGTATTATAATCAATAGATTAATAATTCATTAAGTTATCTATCGAGGCTAGTTAAAGATGATTCAATTTCACAACGAATTGTTTCAATTTCCTCAGTATTTTGCCGATCTAATACGGTTAAAAAAGTTTCGATATACGAGCCAATCAAGCTGCGTTCATCACCTAATGATTGTGCCCATGCACGATCTAATCTAGCCAATAATGTACGATTTGGCATTTGATCTCGTGGATGAACTTTAAGCGATTTCAATCGTTCATGGCTTTCTTGTTTTTGTTTTTCTGTTAATCCTATCGGGCTATGATCGATGACTTTACCATGCTGTTGGCCGGTGGCATGTATTATCACATCGACTTCTAATAAACCATTTAAATCATAGCTAAATCGAACATCGATTCCTTGCAGCTCTTCGGTCGGCGTTAAAGGCACCTCAAACTGATCAATTAATACGTTGTTTTTAACAAGTGGGTGTTCGCCTTGATATACTGCAACAGAGATATATTTTTGCTGCGGATGTGTAGTATAAAAGGTTTTAACTTTTGAGGTCGGTACAATCGTATTACGTTCAATAATTGGGGAAAATAAACCACGAACATTATCGGAAGAACTTTCAATACCTAATGTGTAAGGGCAAACGTCGGTCAAGATAACTTCTTCCACATCTGCATTACGTAAACGACAAGCCGCTTGAACAGCCGCACCTTGTGCCACAATAGTGGTCGGATTAATATGACGATAAGGGAGTTTGCCAAATAACTTTGTCACTAACTCACGAACCACACCTAATTGTGATGAACCGCCAACTAACACAATATGTTCAAGCTGATTGGGCTTTAAACGGGCATCACTTAATGCTTGTTCAATCGGTGCTCGCAAACGGTTTAGCAAGGGTAACCAAATCATTCTAGCTCGACTTTCGTTAAGTGAAAATTGCCATTGTTTATCCTGCCAAAACCAAGTTAAATTATGCATTTTTTCGCCATTTAACTTACATTTTAACTGTTCAGCTAAATCTAATAATCGGGCATAGTCATCTGTTGCGATATCTTGTGGTTTAATATTCCACTCACTTAAGCAAGCTTTTACCAGTTCATGAGTAAAATCTTCCCCCCCAAGGTAATTATCACCTGCTGAAGCATGGACTTCGATAATTGGCAGGGAATACTCAAGTACTGTGACATCAAATGTACCACCACCCAAATCAAATACTAACGTATTTCCCGATTGCTCCTCGTGCAAGCCATATGCCATAGCTGCTGCGGTGGGTTCATTAATTAAACGTACAGCATTTAACCCGGCAAGCTCTGCGGCAAAACGGGTTTGCTTACGTTGCTCATCATTAAAATAAGCTGGTACAGAAATGACAACATCACAAATCTCCTGCCCTAAAAACGCTTGTGCATCAGCTTTTAACGATTTTAGTACCATTGCCGATAGTTCTGTTGGGGTAAATTTTTTATTGCCTAATTCAAAAACTTTACTCGACCCTAAATACCGTTTAAATGCAGCTGCTGTGCAATTGGGATGAGTGGTTAAGCGAGACAATGCTGCACGCCCAACTAAAATAGAATCATCATTATCAACACTGACAACTGAGGGGGTAACCAACTCGCCTATTGAGTTGGGAATTAAAGTTGGCTGACCGTCCTGCCAAACACAAATTAAACTATTTGTTGTACCTAAATCTATACCAATTGGAGGATGCATAACTTAACTATTCTCTTATGATTAATTCAATTAATAATGCGTTGATATTATATACATATAGCGGTTTTAGATACAATTTTTATCTAGAGACCAATTTGCAACATTTCTCAGCGCCTAAGTGATATATTTACGGGTAATCAGTCGGTCGGTTATTCGACTTTAACAATTTGGCTAACTAATTTCCCCGTTTTTAATTGAGTTGTGATATGCTCACCAATCACAACTTGGTCACAACTACGTATCACAATATTAGCTTGATTAGTTGTCACGCTATAACCACGCTCTAAAGTTGCCAGTGGGCTGACATTATTGAGTTGCGATGTTTGTAAAACAAACTGATGTTTAGCATGTGTAAATTTCTGCTCCATTAAAGTCATGATTTGTTGCTGGCGTTTTTCAACTGTTTGGCGTAGAAGACGAATATCATTTTGCGGTGAGAGGCGTAATAATCTTCTATCTAAATAGTTATGAAGATTTGATTGCCGAAATAGGTATTGTTGAATGTTTTCAAATAGCGCATGACGGCAAGTTAACAGACGATTTGACTGTTTGGACAGCTTCGCTTGTGGGTGCTCAGCTTGCAATCGATGACGCCATTTATTAAGCATTTCCCGACGACGCATTAAATAATTGTCTATCGCCATAAAAAGATACTGTTCTTGCACTTGTAGACGCTTTATTTGATCTAGATTGTTAGTGCTCACTAACTCAGCTGCGGCTGACGGCGTTGCCGCTCGAATATCAGCAACAAAATCAGCGATAGTAAAATCAATTTCGTGCCCGACTGCACTAACAATCGGTATTTGACTGGCAAAAATCGCTCTTGCGACCACTTCTTCATTAAATGACCAGAGATCTTCCAGCGAGCCCCCACCCCGACCAACAATTAATACATCACACTCTTGACGGTTATTAGCAATCTCAATCATTTTGGCTATTTGCTCTGCCGCTTCTGTGCCTTGCACTTGAGTTGGATAGATAATCAGATGTAAAGAGGGATCACGGCGTTTTAATATCTGGCAGATATCATAAAGCGCAGCGCCGGTTGATGAAGTGATAATACCGATTGTGCGAATATTTTCAGGCAAGTTTTTTTTATAAATTGGATCGAATAATCCTTCGTCAGATAATCGTTGTTTTAACTGCTCAAATTTTTGTTGTAACAAGCCAGCGCCAGCGGGTTGCATTTTATCAATAACAAGTTGATATTCACCTCGAGCTTCATAAAGTGTTACGGAAGCATTAACTAAAACTTGTTGGCCATTTTGCGGTGTAAATCCGGTTCTAAAATTGCTATTACGAAACATGGCACAACGCACTTGGGCGGTTTCATCTTTAAGTGTGAAGTACCAGTGACCGGAGGCTGGGCGTGAAAAGTTAGAAATCTCGCCAACTAACCAAATTTGACCAATAGCATCGGAAAGGAGATCTTTCACCATTTGGTTTAAATCTTTAACCGATAAAATCGAACGATTTTGCATGCTATTATCCTTATTATTCATAATATAAGCTTAGGCTAAATCAAAATCTGCCCAAATCGGCGCATGATCTGACGGTTTTTCCATACCCCGAATATCGTAATCAATACCGGTTTGCTGGCAATGAGCAAGTAATTTTTGGCTGGCTAAAATCAAATCAATTCTAAGCCCGGTATAGCTATCAAAGCCTTTTGAACGATAATCAAACCACGAATAAGCTTGCTCAGTTGGATGAGCATGACGATAAGTATCAACAAAACCCAAAGACATAAGATTAGTCATCCATTGGCGCTCTTCCGGTAGAAACGAACATTTACCAGTACGCAACCAGCGTTTGCGGCTATCTTCAGAAATCCCGATATCCACATCAGCAGGACAGATGTTCATATCGCCCATAATTAAAGATAACTCATTGCTCAATTGATGCTCGGTAAGATAGTCAATCAGATCTTGATAAAACTTACGTTTTGCCGGGTACTTAATTTCGTGATGTAAACTCTCCCCTTGTGGAAAGTAACCATTAATCACGGTTAAATTACCTTCGCTCGTGGGTAATTGTGCCATAATCAAACGACACTGCGCATCGTCACTATCCGTTGGGAAGCCACAGCTAACCGTTATCGGTTTTTGTTTGGTTAACAACGCCACACCATAATGCCCTTTTTGACCATGATAATGTAAGTGATAACCAAATTGCGCCAGCTCTTCAACTGGGAATTGATCATTATGAACTTTTGTTTCTTGCAAACCGATAATATCTGGCTGATGTTTATCAATAATTGCGGCTAATTGATGAATGCGAGCACGCAGACTATTAATATTAAATGAGATTACTTTCATAATTAACTTATTGTATTTGATTTAACGTTGTCATTGATCCATGCTATCAAAAATACGGTATACTGTTAAGCAATTACAGTAAAAGTCACCACTTGTGATAAAGGAATCACGGAATATGTCTACGGAATTACTCAAACTGCGTGATGAAATTGATGAGATTGATAAATCAATTTTATCTTTAATTAATCAGCGATTAGCGTTAGTTGCCGAAGTCGGCGAAGTTAAAAGCCAACACGGTATTCCTATATATGATCCTAAGCGTGAAGCTGATATGCTAGCGAAAAGACGGCAAGAAGCAGAAAAGCTAGGTATATCACCGGCCTTAATTGAAGATATATTACGACGCTTAATGCGAGAATCATACATTAGTGAAAATGACAAAGGTTTTAAAAAAGTCTATACCGGTAAAGGATCTGTTGTCATTATCGGTGGTAATGGTCAAATGGGGCGATTATTTGCCCGATTATTTACCCTATCAGGCTACCAAGTAAAAACATTAGGTTCAAAAACCATGCATCAAGCCGCTGAAGTTGTTGCTGATGCCGCAGTTGTAATTGTCACGGTGCCAATCAATAAAACTTGTGAAATTATTCAACAATTACCACCGCTGCCTAAAGATTGTATTTTGACTGATTTCACCTCGATAAAAGTAAAACCACTTCAAGCCATGTTAAATAAACATCCCGGCCCGGTTGTTGGTTTACATCCAATGTTTGGCCCGGATGTGCCTAATTTAGCCAAACAAATAATCGTCTATTGTGAAGGGCGTGAGCCAGCAAAATACCAATGGCTTATCGATCAAATGCGAATTTGGGGCGCAAATTTATGTGCGATCGATGCTAAAGAGCATGACAAATGTATGTCATTTATCCAAGCATTACGGCACTTTACCTCGTTTTCTTATGGGGTAAATTTGCAACGTGAACAAGCTGATTTAGAACAATTAATTGCGTTATCTTCTCCTATATACCGTCTGGAACTAATGATGGTAGGTCGTTTATTTGCTCAAGACCCTGAACTTTATGCCGATATCATTATGGCTTCAGATGATAATATCGAGCTAATCAAACACTATTATCAATGTTTTGGGCAAATGGTTGAGTTAATTGAAAAACGCAATAAAAAAGAGTTTATTGAGAATTTTAATCAAGTGACTAAATGGTTTGGTCCTTATGCAGAGCGATTTATTAAAGAGAGCCAAGTTTTACTAAAATTTGCTAATGATAATCGTGAATAATTTTATACTCAAACGTATACATTTTCTGAAAGTTCTTGACAAGATCCGAATTAAGATTACGTTTTAAATAATTTAATTGATGACTTTCAATGATACGTTAGGCAATGATAACCCATTAATATAATGAAAGTTATCAAATACAAGGCGTCAAAATGAGGGAATAACATGTCTAATCGAAAATATTTTGGGACTGACGGAATTCGAGGCAAAGTTGGGCAGTACCCTATCACCCCAGATTTTGCCCTTAAATTGGGTTGGGCCGCCGGAAGAGTGCTGGCCAAAGAGGGGGTAAAAAAAGTGCTGATTGGTAAAGATACCCGTATTTCCGGTTATATGCTTGAATCGGCACTTGAAGCAGGCTTCGCCTCAGCCGGTGTTGCCTCAGCCTTTACTGGTCCAATGCCGACACCGGCTATCGCCTATTTGACCCGAACATTTCGCGCCGATGCCGGCGTGGTGATTTCCGCCTCACACAACCCTTTTTATGATAATGGCATTAAATTCTTTTCAACCGAAGGAAAAAAGCTCGATGATGCGATCGAACTTGCAATCGAAGCGCAACTGGAAAAACAGATCGACTGCGTCGAATCAGAACAACTAGGACGAGCAAGCCGAATCACCGATGCCGCTGGTCGTTATATTGAGTTTTGTAAAAGCACATTTGATCACGATTTGAGTTTATCTGGTTTAAAAATTGTGGTGGATTGTGCTAATGGCGCAACCTACCATATCGCCCCGAAAGTATTGCGTGAATTAGGCGCAAAAGTTACAAAAATTGGCTGCGAGCCAGACGGTGTAAATATTAATCAAAATTGTGGTGCAACTGATATTAAAGCGTTATCTGAACGTGTTTTAAAAGAGAAAGCCGATGTCGGTTTTGCCTTAGACGGTGACGGGGATCGCATTATTATGGTTGACCATAAAGGTCGCAAAGTTGATGGTGACCAAATTATCTATATCATTGCCAGAGAAGCGCTAAGACAAGGGCAACTTAAAGGCGGTGTGGTAGGAACATTAATGAGTAATATGGGGCTTGAATTTGCCCTCAAAAACCTCGGCATCCCTTTTGCCCGGGCTAAAGTTGGCGATCGTTATGTTCTTGAAAAACTGATTGAAAATAATTGGCGGCTCGGTGCTGAAAATTCCGGGCATGTGTTACTTCTCGATAAAACCACAACCGGTGATGGTATTGTGGCAGGTTTACAAGTGCTGGCGGCAATGGTTCGCAACAATATGTCTTTAGCTGATTTATGTAGCGGAATGAAAATGTTACCGCAAGTATTAATCAATGTCCGTTTTGCCGGTGAAAATGACCCTTTACAAAATGCAGCTGTCAAATCAGCAATTGCTCAAGCTGAGGCACATCTGGCTAAAAATGGTCGTGTTTTAATTCGCAAGTCCGGAACAGAACCGCTTATTCGGGTCATGGTCGAAGGACGTGAAGAAGCCGAAGTACAAAAATTAGCAGAACAAATTGCCCAAACAGTGAAAACCTCTAATTAGCTCAATTTAACCCCATTAATTAAATAATCAATGGGGTTAAACTTCCTATAATATAATCGTTAATCGAACTGTTATTATTTACACAAAATTAGTAAAAAGTGTCTAAATCCTTTGATTTGTTAATCAAATCTTGACTTTATATAGGCAATTGGGTTTAAAATAGTGACTTCGGTTATTATAGCGATTGCTTATACCTATATGGTTTAACATAAGCAGTGTTTTTTTATTTTTAGGAATAGGTAAGAGGGTTTTATGTCAGTTTCCTCTCCAGCTTCACCACAAGCTTATATCAAGCATCACCTTGAGAACTTGCAGGTAGGTTCAGGTTTTTGGACCTTTAATCTTGATTCATTGTTCTTTTCAATTCTACTCGGCGCGCTCTTTTTATGGATTTTTTATTGTGTAGCCCGAAAAGCAACAAGCGGCGTACCAGGAAAATTACAATGCGCAGTAGAAATGATTTTTGAATTTGTCAACAACACCGTAAAAGACATGTTCACCGGTCAAAATAAACTCATTGCCCCGCTAGCATTAACGGTATTTATTTGGGTCTTCTTAATGAATTTTATGGACCTTATCCCGGTTGATTTCCTACCTTATGCCGGTCAATATTTAGGTCTATCGCATTTAAGAGTGGTACCTACAGCGGATGTTAGTATTACCATGTCAATGTCTTTAGGCGTATTTGTGCTTATCATCATTTATTCAATCAAGTACAAAGGAATTTCCGGGTTTATTAAAGAATATACCCTTCACCCGTTCAATCACTGGGCATTTGCGCCTATCAACTTAGTACTTGAATTGGTCAGTCTATTAGCGAAACCTGTCTCTTTAGGGCTTCGATTATTTGGTAACATGTATGCAGGTGAACTTATCTTCATTCTAATTGCTGCGTTATTACCATGGTGGTCACAATGGGTACTATCTTTACCATGGGCTATTTTTCATATTTTAATTATTACGTTACAAGCATTTATTTTTATGGTGTTGACGATCGTCTATTTAGCTATGGCATCGGCAACGGAAGAACATTAATTTTAATTTAAATTTTTTTTGTCAATAAACTGGAGTATATAATGGATACTAGTATGTTATTTGTAGCCGCAGGCATAATGATGGGATTAGCTGCAATTGGTGGTGCAGTTGGTATTGGTTTATTAGGTGGTAAATTTTTAGAAGGTGCTGCTCGTCAACCAGAATTAATGCCGATGCTACGTACTCAATTCTTTATCGTTATGGGTCTGGTTGATGCGATCCCAATGATTTGTGTGGGTATTGCACTATATGTCATTTTTGCTGTCGCAGGCTAAAAATAATTTAAGAGGAATTGTCTCATGAATATGAACGCAACTCTCCTCGGCCAAGCAATTACATTTGTATTGTTTGTTTGGTTCTGTATGAAGTTTGTTTGGCCTCCAGTTATCCGTGCGATTGAAAAACGCCAAAAAGAGATAGCCGATGGACTTGCTTCTGCAGAAACAGCAAAAAAAGATTTGGAATTAGCCAAAGCAAATACATCTGACATAATGCAACAAGCTAAGGTCGAGGCTAATGCAATTATTGAGCAAGCAAATAAACGTAAAGCCGCTATTCTTGAAGAAGCTAACCAAGAAGCATCTCGAGAAAAAGAACGCATCGTTGCTCAAGGACTTGCCGAAGTAGAGGCTGAACGTAAAAGAGCTAGAGAAGAGCTTAAGCAACAAGTCGCTACACTCGCTATTGCTGGTGCAGAAAAAATTATTGAACGTTCTGTTAATGAAGCCGCTAATAGCGACATCATTGATAAACTTGTAGCGGAATTATAGGGAGATTAGAGCAATGGCTGACTTAATTACGGTTGCTCGCCCTTATGCTAAAGCTGCTTTTGATTTTGCGGTAGAAAAAAACAGCATCGAATCATGGCATAAAATGTTGGTGTTAACATCCCAAGTAAGCAAAGATGCACAAGTAAGAAGCATCTTAACATCTGACATGAAAACCGATTCGGTAGCAAATTTACTCATCAATATCTGTAAAGATGTCTTAGATGAGTTTAGTACTAATTTTATTAAGATAATGGCCGAGAACAAGCGTTTATCCCTTCTTCCTGAAGTGTTAGCTCTGTTTGAACAATATTGCTTAGATAAAGATGCCCAAGCAGATGTGGATGTGATTTCTGCCAGTGAGCTAACAAGCGAACAACTTAATAAGATTTCTATCGCTGTCGAAAAACGTTTATCACGAAAAGTAAAACTAAAATGTCAAATCGATAAATCGCTCATTTCTGGTTTTATTATTCGTACGGGCGATATGGTTATTGATAGTAGTATCAGAGGGCGTTTAAATCGTTTAAATGACGCTCTACAGTCTTAAGGGGACTGATAATGCAGCTAAATTCAACTGAAATAAGTGAACTAATTAAAGAGCGGATAGCTCAGTTCAATATTGTGAGTGATGCTCACAATGAAGGAACCATTATCTCTGTTAGTGATGGTATTCTTCGAATCCACGGATTAACTGATGTCATGCAAGGCGAAATGATTGCATTACCAGGCAACCGTTATGCAATGGCATTAAACCTTGAACGAGATTCAGTCGGTGCGGTCGTTATGGGCCCATACGAAGACTTGTCTGAAGGGATGAAAGTCCAATGTACTGGTCGTATTTTACAGGTACCAGTCGGTGACGGTTTATTAGGTCGAGTGATTAATACTCTTGGTGAACCAATTGACGGAAAAGGCTCAATTCAACATGACGGATTTTCACCGGTTGAAGTGGTTGCGCCGGGTGTTATCGACCGTCAATCTGTTGACCAAGCGCTACAAACAGGTTATAAAGCCGTTGACTCAATGATTCCAATTGGTCGTGGTCAGCGTGAACTTATCATCGGTGACCGTCAAACCGGTAAAACCGCATTAGCCATCGACGCCATTATCAATCAACGTGATTCTGGTGTTAAATGTATCTATGTCGCAATCGGTCAAAAACAATCTACTATTGCTAACGTAGTGCGTAAACTTGAAGAGCATGGCGCACTTAAAAATACCATTGTGGTTGTGGCCTCAGCTTCTGAGTCAGCAGCATTACAATACTTAGCGCCTTACGCGGGTTGTGCTATGGGCGAATACTTCCGTGACCGTGGTCAAGATGCGCTAATTGTTTATGATGATTTATCTAAACAAGCGGTTGCTTATCGTCAAATTTCATTACTACTCCGTCGTCCACCTGGGCGTGAAGCTTATCCTGGTGACGTATTCTATCTTCACTCACGTCTACTTGAACGTGCAGCTCGTGTTAACGAAGCTTATGTTGAAGAATTCACTAAAGGTGAAGTAAAAGGTAAAACCGGTTCATTAACTGCGTTACCAATTATCGAAACTCAAGCCGGTGACGTATCAGCATTCGTACCAACCAACGTAATTTCGATTACTGATGGTCAGATCTTCCTTGAAACCAGCCTATTTAACTCAGGTATCCGTCCTGCGGTTAACCCGGGTATTTCGGTTTCACGTGTTGGTGGCGCAGCGCAAACGAAGATAATGAAAAAATTATCAGGCGGTATTCGTACAGCACTTGCACAATATCGTGAATTAGCGGCATTCTCGCAATTTGCATCAGACTTAGATGAAGCAACAAGAAACCAATTAAGTCATGGTGAAAAAGTAACTGAACTATTGAAACAAAAGCAATACGCTCCAATGACTGTTGCAGAACAATCAATTGTACTTTACGCCGCTGAACGTGGTTATCTTGAAGATGTTGAACTTGCAAAAGTATTATCATTTGAAACAGCACTTCTTGCTTATGCCCACAGTCAATATGCTGATTTTGTCAAACTAATTGACGAAACGGGTAATTACAATGATGAGATTGAAAGTAAGTTAAAAGCAATGCTTGAAAGCTTTAAATCAACTCAAACTTGGTAAGGGCGAGGTAACAAATGGCTAATGCAAAAGAGATTAGAACCAAAATTGCCAGTATCCAAAGTACGCAAAAGATCACTAAAGCAATGGAAATGGTTGCCAATTCAAAAATGCGTAAAACGCAAGATAGAATGGCAGCTAGTCGTCCATACGCTGAAATGATCCGTGAAGTAATTGGACATTTAGCGTTAGCTCAGATAGGCGCCAAACATCCTTATTTAGAAGAAAGAGATGTAAAACGGGTTGGCTATCTTATCATTTCAACCGATCGTGGTTTGTGTGGTGGTTTAAATATCAATCTATTTAAAACTGTCATTGCTGACATGTCAGCATGGCAGAAAAAAGGCGTTGAAGCAGATCTTGCTTTGATTGGTTCACGAGGGGTTTCGTTCTTTTCATCCGTGAAAGCAAACATCTTAACCCAAGTAACCAATCTAGGTGATGAACCAACTTTATCTGATTTAATCGGTCCGGTAAAAACAATGCTTGAGGCATATGATAACGGCAAAATTGATAAATTATATATTGTTACTAACAAATTTATTAATACCATGTCGCAAAAGCCAACAATACAGCAGTTGTTACCATTACCTGCATCAGAAGATAAAGAACTTAAAACTTCATCATGGGATTATATTTATGAGCCAGATGCAAAATCATTATTAGATGTGATTTTACGTCGTTATATTGAATCACAAGTATATCAAGCAGTGGTTGACAATTTAGCGAGTGAACAAGCAGCAAGAATGGTGGCCATGAAAGCAGCAACAGATAACGGTGCAAACTTAATTAATGAACTACAAATAGTGTATAACAAAGCACGTCAAGGTGCGATCACTAATGAATTAATTGATATTGTATCCGGTGCAGCCGCTGTTTCAGGTTAGTGCTAAATATTGGCTTACAGTTAAGAAAAAGACGTAGAGGATTAAAAATGGCTACTGGAAAGATTGTCCAGATCATCGGTGCGGTGGTTGATGTCGAATTCCCAGAAGATGCAGTACCAAAGGTATATGATGCATTAGAAGTGGAAACTGGCACCGAAAAATTAGTTCTGGAAGTTCAGCAACAATTAGGTGGTGGCGTTGTTTGTTGTATCGCAATGGGCTCATCTGATGGTTTAAGACGTGGACTTAACGTCGTAAACACTGGCCACGGCATTGAAGTACCGGTAGGTACTAAAACGCTAGGTCGTATTATGAATGTACTTGGTGATCCTGTTGATAAAGCAGGCCCAATTGGTGAAGAAGAGCGTTGGGCGATCCACCGTGCTGCACCAACTTATGAAGAACTTGCCAACTCAACTGAATTACTTGAAACCGGTATTAAAGTTATCGACTTAATTTGTCCATTTGCTAAAGGTGGTAAAGTCGGTCTATTCGGTGGTGCAGGTGTTGGTAAAACCGTTAACATGATGGAGTTAATCCGTAACATCGCTATCGAGCACTCTGGTTATTCAGTATTTACCGGTGTAGGTGAGCGTACTCGTGAAGGTAATGACTTCTATCACGAAATGAAAGAATCAAACGTACTTGACAAAGTATCATTAGTTTACGGTCAGATGAATGAGCCACCAGGAAACCGTTTACGTGTTGCGTTAACTGGTTTAACCATGGCTGAAAAATTCCGTGATGAAGGTAAAGACGTATTATTATTCATCGATAATATTTATCGTTATACCCTAGCCGGTACTGAAGTATCTGCGCTATTAGGTCGTATGCCATCTGCGGTAGGTTACCAACCAACCTTAGCTGAAGAAATGGGCTTACTACAAGAACGTATCACTTCAACCAAAACCGGTTCAATCACTTCAATTCAAGCGGTATATGTACCTGCCGATGACTTAACTGACCCATCGCCAGCAACAACCTTTGCTCACTTGGATGCAACAATCGTATTAAGTCGTCAAATCGCATCATTAGGTATTTACCCGGCGGTTGACCCACTTGACTCGACAAGTCGTCAATTAGATCCACTTGTTGTTGGTCAAGAACATTATGATTGTGCTCGTGGCGTTCAGTCAATTCTTCAACGTTATCAAGAACTAAAAGATATTATCGCTATTCTTGGTATGGATGAACTATCAGAAGATGATAAATTGACCGTTGCCCGTGCTCGTAAGATTCAACGCTTCTTATCACAACCATTCTTCGTGGCAGAAGTCTTTACCGGTTCGCCAGGTAAATATGTGCCATTAAAAGACACAATTAGTGCATTTACTGGCATCATGAACGGTGATTATGACCATATACCTGAACAGGCATTTTATATGGTTGGTTCAATTGATGAAGCGATTGAGAAGGCGAAATCTCTGTAAGAGATTCATTGAACGGAGAGAGTATTATGGCACTAACTTCCTATCAATTAGAAGTTGTTAGTGCTGAATCTCACCTATTTTCAGGTGATGTTCAGCGAATCAGAGTCACAGGGCGAGAAGGTGAACTAGGAATCTATCCGGGTCATACTCCCCTACTTACCACCATTAAACCGGGTATGGTAGGCATTGTGAAAGCAGATGGTGAAGAAGAATTTATCTATTTATCTGGTGGCATCTTAGAAGTTCAACCGAATATAGTGACAATTCTCGCTGATACTGCTATTCGAGGCGAAGACTTAGACGAAGCCAGAGCACAAGAAGCAGTTAGACAAGCCCAAGAGCACATTAATCACCCAAGTGATGACATGTCATTTGCCCAAGCATCTGCCGAACTATCAAAAGCATTGGCGAAAATGCGAGTTATTGAATTAACCCGCCGTATTGGTCAATAACTTAGTTACCAAAATAAAAAAGGTTACCAAAGCAAATTTAGTAACCTTTACATTTTGTTATAGCGTTACGTTAATCAATCTGTAAATCATAAATCGCTACATCTAAAAAATCACATAGCAAAAAATGATAATCCACGCTAATTTAATAATGTTGCCTTACTCATTTTGAATTTGTGATTCATAGGTATTTCATCTCTTATTGGAAGCTTACTCTATTTATAGTTGACATCCCATTTGAATATCGCAACGTTGATAAGGTGATGCGATACCTTTAATTTCAGTAAATCCCAATTTACGATAAAGCCTTATTGCTGGCGCTAATATAGTATTACTTTCTAAGTAAATTTTTTTTGCACCTAATTTTTTAGCATGAATTAATGCTGTTTGTCCTAAATGATAACCTATTTTATTACCTTGTGCTTGAGGTGAAACAGCCATTTTTGCCAATTCAAAATCATAATCACTATCATGCATTTTAATTAATGCACAACTGCCTACAGGTTGATCATCTATTAAAGCAATAAAAATATATCTGCCTTAATCTAAAATATATTCATGGGGATTGTCTAATGCTTTATAATCAGACTCTTCCATCACAAAATACGTTTGAATCCATTGTTTATTAATCGATTTAAATGCCGATTGATAACAGGCTTGATAAGGAACGATACAAAACATTATTTGCTCAAAATTTAATTTGTTAGTGAATTGATATTATCCCATTAACTCTTTATATAATAGAAATAATAACTAATTAATTTTAAAAGCAAAATTGACATCTCTTGCCAAAATTGATTTTTAATTCCGATAAATAATCGAAATTAACGACATAAACATTTTCATACTAAAAATCGCATTCAAACGCACTGCAGATACATAATCGAATATTTATAATAATAGGATACTGGATTTATTATTCGCTATCAGCGATAATTTTAGTAACTTTCTCGACATAAAAGCAACTATGTTCACCATTTACCATTCAAATCAAGTCGATCTACTCAAATCACTCGTAAGTGAATTGATGCAAAGGCAACCACTACAAGACGTATTTACGCCGGATGTTGTTATGGTACAAAGTCAAGGAATGGCGCAATGGTTACAAATTGAACTTGCCGATGCACTTGGCATCGTTGCCAATGTGGCGTTTCCTTTCCCAACAGATTTCATATGGCAAGTTTATCAAACATTGTTACCCGATGCGCCATTGGAAAATAGCTTCAATCCGGAAGCGATGACTTGGCGTTTATATTATTTAATACCAAAGCTGATTGAGAGATCAGAATTTAGTGCACTAAAAAATTATCTCAATATTGATCAATCCGAAAAAAAGCTTTATCAGCTTGCAACTCGAGTTGCTCGTTTATTTGACCAGTACTTAGTATATCGACCCGACTGGCTGGCAAAATGGGAATTGAACCAAACAGTAAATGAATTAAATCATCATCCCGATGAAATATGGCAAGCGCAATTGTGGCGAGAGTTGATTGCAATTAGTCAGCCTTATCATCGGGCAAATATTTATCAACAGATGCTTGAAATCTTATTAGATGATAGCTTTGACCGTTCAAAATTAGCTCCGCTACCTAAACGCATTTTTATCTTTGGTATCACCTCATTACCGCCAATATATCTCTCTTTACTTTCGGCACTTGGACAACATATTGATGTACATCTAATGTTCAACAACCCTTGCAAATGGTATTGGGGCGATATTGTCGAAAAACAGTTATCAGAGACCTTAACCACCCCAGATAAAATCCCCAATGCATTACTCACCTCATGGGGAAAATTGGGGCGTGATAACCTTTATTTATTACAGGAATTTGAGAATAAACAAGATATCGATGTCTATGTTGATCATGATCGCAACAGCCTGTTACATGCTATTCAACAAGATATTTTAGAACTTTATCAAAGTGAGCAAATTAATCGGGAAATTGATAAGTCAGATAAATCGATAACATTTCATGCTTGTCACAGCCAACAACGTGAAGTTGAAGTACTTTATGACTATCTACTTTCAGCATTCGACGCCGATCCAACACTTGAGTTACGTGACTGTATTGTTATGGTTTCAGATATTGATAAATATGTCCCTTATATTCAAGCTGTTTTTGCTAATGCCGATAAGCAACGTTATTTACCTTTTACGATTTCAGATCAAAAAGCCCGGAATATTGATCCCATTGTTCAAGGTTTCTTTGCTATTTTAAATTTCCCACAAAGCCGATTTACCGCTGAAGAGCTATTTAATTTACTGGAAATACCCGCCATTGCTGAAAAATTTGCTATAAATGAATCACAACTGACGCTGTTGCGCACTTGGATCATCGAATCAGGAATTCGCTTCGGGCTTGCAAATGCACATAGCTGGTTATTCGGTCTGGAACGTTTGTTACTTGGTTATACCATGAGTAGTGAACAAGGCGGCTGGCAACAAATTTTACCCTATGACGGCGCAACCGGTTTAGATGCAGAATTGATTGGTCAATTAGCTGAATTTATTAGCGTAGTACAAAAATGGTTAGTCATCCTCAATGAAAACAAACCATTAATTGAGTGGCAAAGCTGCTGCGTTGAGCTTATTAATGACTTTTTTATTAGTAATGGTCAACGTGAAACAATTTTATTAATGATTCAAGATGAGTGGCAAAAACTGATAACCAGCGGTTTACAGGCTAATTTTACCGATAATATCTCCATTACGATTTTGCACGACGCCATGCAATCTCGCTTAGAACAAAATCACTTAGCTCATCGCTTTTTAGTGGGTAAAATTAATTTTTGCACCATGATGCCAATGCGATCTATTCCATTTAAAGTGGTTTGTTTATTAGGCATGAATGATGGTGATTATCCAAGAACCTCGCTTCCACTCGATTTTGATTTAATTGCACAGCACCCAAGACGAGGCGATCGAAGTCGACGAACTGATGATCGTTATCTATTTTTAGAAGCAATATTATCGGCACAAAATCAGTTATATATCAGCTATATCGGGCGAGATATGAAAGATGACACAGAGCGTTATCCTTCGGTATTAGTCGATGAACTTTGGGACTATATAAACCAGTATTATGCTGATAATTCTGAGGATAAATTAGATTCAATATCCAAAACAGCTAATATTTTACGTGTTATGCACACACGCACCCCATTTAATCCACAAAATTTTCTGAGCGATTTTAAAAGCTATGCAGATGAATGGTTACCGGCTGCATCAAATAAAGGTCAAAGTCAGTCATTTATTAGCGATATACCGAAAATCACTGTCGATAATATTCATGTTGATGAACTTAAACGTTTTTATCAACATTCAATCCGCTTTTTACTACAAAAGCGATTTAATTTTTATGTTAACTATTTAGATGATACGCTACCGGATGCTGAAAATTTCAATCTCGACAATTTTCAACGTTACCAATTAAATGTCCAAATTTTAAATCAATTAATTGATCCAGAGCGTAGCGCTACTGATAACGTTTATCCACGCTTAGCCTTAACCGGTGAACTACCCGACGGTGCATTTGGTGAAATAATCTATGATGAACAGTATGAAGCTTTGCAACCGTTAGCAAATAAAATTATGCAAGAGCGGCTTAGCACATCAACCTTAGAAGTCAATTTAGTCATTGCGATTAACCAACAACACTATCCATTACAAGGCTGGTTAACCCATATCCAATCTGACGGTATTTTTACTTGGCGCCCGTCTAAACTTTCCATTCGTGAAGGGATTGCCTTATGGATAGATCATTTACTGTATTGTATTTTAAATCCCGATAACGTCGATAGCCAAAGCCGTGCTTATGGACGTGAAGATACCGAGTGGCGGTTTTTGCATATAAATGCCAATAAAGCTTTAGCATTTTTAACCGATCTTGTCGAAGGCTATTTACAGGGAATCAATCAGCCTTTATTACTCCCATTGAAAAGTGCATGGAGCTGGTTGGTTACAGCTTATAACCCCAAAACTGGCGAAATAGAACTGAGCGAAAAAGCTTACAATCAATTACTTAGCACCTGGCAAGGCGGTTTATACCATTTTGCAGAATGTGACCAGTACTACGCTCGTATCTATCCGGAATTAACCGATGATTTAATTGAACAAATTACCCTTTTAGCTCAGCGATTTTTATTGCCAATATTACAACATCAAGTAATTGAATAATAGGAGGCTAAATGTTTATTGACACACATTGCCATTTCGATTTTCCTCTTTTTACTGATGATATAACTGATTCAATCCGACAATTGCGTCAAGCCCAAATTGTCGGTTTAATCATACCCGGGGTATCGGTTAATCATTTTAATACCATATTGCAACTGGCGAACGATTACGATGAAGTTTATGCCGCTTTGGGCTTACACCCTATCTACCAACATACACAAGCCGACCTTGAGCAGCTTGGCCATATTGTTAAGCAAAAACCTAAAAAGCTGGTCGCAATTGGTGAAATTGGTTTAGATAAATATGATCAAACTATTGATTGGCAACAGCAATTATCTTTTTTTAGGGCACAGCTAGCGCTTGCCAAACAGTGTGATCTACCGGTATTAGTGCACTCTCGTAAAACCCATGACATTATCTATCATGAACTTCATCAAGCTGATTTACCGTGTCGGGGCGTTATTCATGGTTTTTCCGGTAGTTATCAACAAGCCATGCAATTGATCAAAATTGGTTATTATATTGGCGTGGGTGGGGTAATAAGTTATGCCCGAGCGAATAAAACCCGTAACACTATTGCCCAATTACCTCTTGAGAGTTTAGTATTGGAAACTGACGCTCCCGATATGCCATTGAGTGGTCGACAAGGGCAAGCAAACCGCCCGGAGTATATTGTTGAAACGTTTAATATTCTTTGCCAACTTCGAAATGAGCCTGCTGAGCAAATACGCAATACGATATTAACAAATACCTTGACGCTATTTAGTAGAATCAATAAAATGGAAAGACCACATAGCGATTAAAATAACTCTATAATTTTTATAAAGTTATATCGATGAATCACAAGGCGGATTCTTATGGCTAAACGTTATAATCAACTTTTTGTTCAATCCCTAATATCACTTACACGCCTATTCCCATTATGGGCAATAGTTTGTGCATTTATCGCCTATTTTTTCCCTGATACTTTTATGCCTGTGAGGCCCCATACTTCACAACTTTTAATGTTTGTGATGTTCACAATGGGCGTTACGTTAAGTATTGATGATTTTAAACGGGTGGTAACCAAACCCAAAGCGGTGGTGATATGTACGCTCTTGCACTATATCGTCATGCCATTAACTGCCTTGATTTTATCTAAACTCTTTACCATGCGACCTGAGTTATTAGTCGGTATGGTGCTGGTTGGTAGCGTGGCAAGCGGAACGGCATCAAATGTAATGATCTATCTGGCTAAAGGCGATGTAGCGTTATCTATTACCATTTCTTCTGTTTCAACACTTGTCGGCGTTGTAGTTACCCCTATTTTGACACTTTTACTCGTCGGGACAACCGTTGAAGTGCCGGTTTGGGGTATGTTGGTGCATATTGTCCAAATCGTTCTTATTCCTATAATGCTAGGCTTACTTGTTCACCATTTCCTTAATCCTGTCGTAAAAAAATGTGAGCGATTTTTACCTTTAATGTCGATGATCTGCATATTACTCATTATTTGTATTGTAGTTGCAGGTAGTCATGCGCAAATTGGTCAAGTTGGCTGTACCGTTATGTTTGCCGTTATTATTCATAATGGTTTAGGTCTCATTGGCGGATACTGGGGCGGACGTTTATTTGGCTTTGATGAATCAACCTGCCGAACAATGTCGCTGGAAGTCGGCATGCAAAATTCAGCCTTGGCAGCAACACTTGGCACAACCTATTTTTCAGCACTATCCGCACTACCTGCTGCAATATTTTCAGTTTGGCACAATATTTCCGGATCCCTACTTGCTGGCTATTGGCAAGGCAAACCTGTTAAAAATAAGAAAAAAGCCAACAATTAATTTATATTGTTGTAAAATGATTTTTAACTGCTCTCCAAAGTTTACCTAAACAAAACTGGAGAGCTCATTTTCGGGGATTGCTTCCAATCCCTACACCCGGCATATCAAATCAAATTTAGGCTAAACAAAAATGAATAGCGAATTACAGTTACCACCGTTTGTGTATCGAATTTTACCTTGGATTGCAGCTTTTGCTTTTTTTATGCAGTCGCTCGATACCTCCATTTTAAACACAGCATTGCCGACTATGGCAACAGATTTAAATCAATCGCCATTGAATATGCAATCCGCTGTGATTTGTTATGCATTAACCCTTGCCTTATTTATTCCGGTCAGTGGTTTTTTATCTGATAAATTTGGTACAAGAAATATTTTTGTCATGGCAGTAACGCTCTTTACCTTTGGCTCATTGCTATGCGCATTATCCAACTCATTAATTTTTCTGGATATATCTCGAGTTATTCAGGGTATTGGCGGTTCGATGATGGTGCCGGTATCTCGTTTAGTATTAATCAAAGCATTCAAGCGTAGCGAATTTTTAGCGGCGTTAAATACTGCAACGATTCCCGGTCTAGTCGGACCGGTTGTTGGTCCTGTCTTAGGTGGCTATTTAGTCGATATGGTTAGTTGGCATTGGGTCTTTTTTATTAACATTCCCATTGGTGTTTTAGGTGTAATAATAAGCTGGAAATACATGCCTAATATAAAAGGTGAGCGCATGCCTTTTGACTTGCTTGGCTTTATCTTTATTGTTATCACTTTTATCAGCGCAACGTTAGGGGTCGAGTTATTAAATGAAGGTCAACCTGCTTACATTTCGTTAATTCTTGCCGTTGTCAGTATAATATTTTTAATCATTTATCGTTATTATGCGAAAAACAAACAAGCGCCATTATTTCCATTAACACTTTTTAACATCCGCACCTTCAAAATAGGCATTATAGGCAACCTAATTTGTCGATTAGGCATTTCCGGCGTGCCATTCCTTATCCCACTGCTATTACAAGTCGGCTTTGGTTATTCCGCTATATTTGCCGGTATCATGTTGGTGCCTATGGCGGTTGCCTCAATCTGCACCAGAATATTTATCCCACATGTTTTAGGTCGATTAGGCTATCGTTTTGTACTAATTACAAATACTATTTTAGCCGGCCTGTTAATAATTTTAATGTCAGAACTCAACGCTTCAACGCCATTAATATTTATTGGCCTACTGCTTTTTTGTATTGGTGGTGTTAATTCCATGCAATATACCGCAATGAACAGCATCACATTAGCGGATTTACAAGGAGAATCAACCAGTAGCGGTAATAGCCTTATGGCCGTTAATCAACAATTAGCAATCAGTTTTGGTACCGGTTTAGGTGCTGTCTTGGTAAGATTGATAAGCCGTTCAACCAGCACAATTCACGCTTTTCAATTAACATTTGTTATACTAGGTGTCGTGACTGTATTATCCAGTATAATATTTGCTCAACTCACAAAACAAGACGGAAAAAACTTAACCGCTCATCATCAAGAAACAAGGAGATAAATGTATGTTTCAGTACCAAATTATTCCGGTGACGGCTTTTCAAGAAAATTGCAGCATTATTTGGTGTGATCAAACAATGGAAGCGGCCTTTGTTGATCCTGGTGGTGAGCCGGAATTACTCAAAAAAGCGGTTGAAAAGTTAGGCGTAAATATTAAACAAATTTTATTAACGCATGGCCACTTAGATCATGTCGGAGCGGCTGTTGAATTGGCTAATCATTATGATGTCAACATTATTGGCTCTCAACAAGAAGATGAATTTTTGTTTACGTCTTTACCTGAGCAATGCATGCAATTTGGTTTTCCCTTCATTAACGCCTTTTTACCCGATCGTTGGCTAAAAGAAGGTGACAAAATTCAAGTTGGCAACATCTCGCTTGATGTACTTTTCTGCCCCGGTCATACGCCCGGTCATATCGTGTTTATCAATCATCCGGATAAAATAGCCTTTGTGGGTGATGTGTTATTTAATGGCAGTATAGGGCGAACAGATTTTCCTAGGGGCAATCACGCAGATTTAATTTCATCAATTACTCACAAATTATTGCCACTTGGCGATGATTTTATTTTCGTACCCGGACATGGCCCGATGTCTAGCTTTGGACATGAACGACTCAATAATCCATTCTTAGTTTAATCTCAAAAGACGCTATGCTATCACTGCTTATTAGGGTGATAGCTAACATTATTTCCAGCTCAGTTGTAAACTATTTTTATAAAAAATAGTTTACAATAATCAATAATGCTTTATTATGGCCAGATTAATCATGTATCAAAGGTAAAAAATAATGAAGCAACAAATGACAACTTATTACCCTACATTTATCACAACTCTGGTTAACTTATCTACCTGGCAACGTAAGCTACTTACCACCACCAGTGCGGCACTACTGTTAGGACTGGCAGCTAATATTAGCATTCCTACTTACCCGGTTCCGTTTACTTTACAATCGTTAGCAGTACTGCTTATTGGCGCTTTTTTAGGCCGTAAATTAGGTGCATTAGCCATACTGCAATATCTACTTTTAGGTGCGATAGGATTACCATTATTCGCCAATGGTAGCGGTGGTATTATGGCTCTGGCATCACCTTCGGCAGGTTATTTATATGGCTATGTGTTTAGCGCTTATCTAGCCGGATATGCAGCAGAAAAAGGCTATGACCGCCACTTTATTCTGGGCTTAATTGCCTTTGCATGCGCACATCAATTGCTTTTCGTATTTGGTGTGGTGTATTTAATGGGCTATTTACATATTAGCTTTGTAGAAGCATTTAAAGTGGGATATCTACCATTTGTAGGGGTTGATGCATTAAAATTTATTATTGCGACCTTTACAATGTTTTCCCTTTGGCGTTATCGTGCTAAAAAACAATAATATTAAGTGTGGTGATATTCTCTTCCAGTATTTAAGGGAAGAGAATACATTTAATGGTGCGGTTAGCTATAGTGGTTCAGCGCCCAATGACAATGAATTGATGAATAAAATAAATCATGTAGGATTATATATTGGTCAAAATATTGTCATTGAAGCCATACCTAAAAAAGGCGTAATTAAAAATACACTTAACCGATTTTTGACTGCTGGTAGATACAATATAATTGGTACCATTAATAACCAATTAGTGATAAAAAACGCATTAATGCGTATCAAAGCTTGTATAGGCTTCCCTTATAACGATAGTTTTGATGCTAATGCCAAAGGTTTTTACTGTAGTGAACTAATAACTTATGCCTTTAGGCATCAAACGGGCGAAGATTATTTTCAATTATATCCAATGAATTTTAAAGATTTAACCACAGATCAGTTTATCCCTTATTGGATCGATTATTACCGAAATCTTAAGCAAACCATTCCGCAAGGTGAGCTTGGTTCTCATCCACAACAGTTATTAAGACAAAAGGAATTATTCAAGACAATCCTAACACTTGAATGCTAATAAATGGAGGTAATAAAAAACTGAATAACAATTTAAAATAATTTAACTATTGACATAGCGCCATAAAATCTATAATATGCGCGCTACATTTCGGTTCCTCCATAGTTCAGTCGGTAGAACGGCGGACTGTTAATCCGTATGTCACTGGTTCAAGTCCAGTTGGAGGAGCCAACTTTCCACTTTATCTCATATCGATATATTTCTGTTTAATTATAAGTCAATATATTATATTTTTTCGGGTTCAAATGCGGGTAAGCAAAAATGCTCATTTTGTTCATCACTAATCTATCTTGTTACCTCTAAAGCGTCAGAGCCTTGGGATGTATGAAAATGGAATAAATAACTTTCACTAGTTCTTTTGGAGAAGTTACGAAACCTAATTAAAAGTATTAAAAATTTATTCATTATTTCCAATCTACATTGTTATTTTTTATCATGCTCTTATATTAAGATTAATCTATTGATTGGACTAATATCCAAGCATTGAATTATTATTTAGGTATAGTTGAAAGTTCTTTTAACTCGACTTCGTACAAATCATCAAAGTTGTATATTTTTTTAGATATTATTTTATTTCTTTCATATTGCGTAATGATTTTGTAGTCTTTACCGAACTCGTCGGGGTGGTAATATGTAGTTTCTATCAATTCGCCTTTTTCATTATATTTTTTCCATAACCCAACTTGGATTCCTGTACCATTATAACTTCCTTGACATCCTGATAATTTTAATTTTCCATTTGGAAAATACTCTATTATAGGTTTTTGACATGGAGTACTATCAATGGATATAGTTGGTGATAATTGTATCAAGCTAATATTTTTATCTATATAAATGTAATTTTTATCTTGCTGATAATCTTGAGGTATATATGAATAACTTACTATTAATTTTTTCTTTAACTTAAAGGTAAATGTATCTTTTTGAAATGAAATAGACATAAATTCTTTTAATAAATATCTTTCTGAGTCACTTCTTGGTTCATTAATTAAAAAATCTGATATGATTTTCTCATTTTTAATTATGATAACCTTATACCATTCAGTACCTATATCTGCTGTTGCTTCAATGACAAAAACTATATAAGGAGATTGTTGTGAAGATGAATATTGATAGATCTTGAAACCAGGACCGTCATATTTTAGGGGAGCATAATCGATCACCCCTATCTTTTTGTTATTTGTAAACAGGTTAAAGGTTTCGCTTGTATTACTGTAGGTAAACCTATATTTTTTACTTTTAAATAAATTTCCGGACTCATCATAATCTAACACTTTGAATTGATTAAAATCAATTCTAGTTGTCTTACTATATTTTTGCTTGTCATTATTTATTTTAGATATTTGGTTGGATGTAGAATTTTCTTTACACCCAAATAATAATAAAATATAAAGAAATATAATTAATTTATTCATTTTCTTTGTCTTTCCTTTTTTACTTTAGTTTGTTCTTCTTCATTTATAGTTTTTAATCTTACGAAAAAAGCAGGATTATATCTATTTATTAAACCCTTACCATTACCCAAAGGTTTTTTGCGATTTCAAAATGTAAATGAGGATTTATTACACCTTCTGCATTTCCTGTATCTCCAGAATAAGCTATGATACTTCCACTTTTTACTTCACCAGATGTTAATACAGCAGAGTTTAAATGAGCATATCTTAAATAAATATAATCAGCATTAATATCAAATTCTGGTCCAGATTCTATTTCTTTAGTAAATTCTAGTTGATAGTCTCTTCTAGACGCTCTTAAATCTTTTCCTTTAACTTTTAAAACAAGAACATTACCATAACCTTTTTGACCTTCATTTGAATAACTCACTATTTCACCATCTAAACATGCTTTACATGGTGTATTTATATTAGCAAAAATATCTAATCCTTGATGAGCTTTATCTGAACCATCAGCGTATTTTCGTACCATACCAAATGCTCCATTTTGTTCCTTATGAACACCTGAGGAATTATAATATGTTCTTTGAGGGTTATCGATTGGATCATGCCATATAATGGGGGTAATTTGAAAACTTTCATTTTCACCGATTAAAAAATCATAATATCTTGAACCCTTAACCGTATCGAATTCACCTGTAAGAATACCTTTAAAATTTACCTTAGTTGCGTTGGTATCTTTTATTTCTGTTCTTATGGTTAAACGGGTACTTTTATTTTCAAGACCATTTAATTTGTTTTGTAATTCCTGATACACTTTATCATCTCTAGGACGAATTTCAATCTCTTGGATATACTCAATTTTCTCATCAATAGTAAATTGTAGTTCGGTTTTTTCAACTCCATTCACTAAAAAGGGAATAGATTTTTGTGGATATAAGTTTTGCTCATTACCTTTTTTCAAGTTCATGAATACTGATAACCAAAGATCCTTTAGGGGGCTTACCGTAACATTTAACAACAAGATAAATTTTGTCACCCAAACAGGCTTGATTTAATTTTAAATAGGTATATTCATTAGGTTTATTCGGGGCATTTACTTTTTTTGCAAAATAGGCATCCGCTACATTAATATCAAAATCAGATTGATGTAACAAATCATAAACAATTTGGTTAGGATTGGCTGAAGAAGAATCCACTATTTCGGATTGATCGTTAGAGGATTTTATATTTTCTGTCGGAAGGCTTTCGTTTTCCATTATGGGATGTTTAAGTTGTGATGTTTATTTATTGTTTACTTACCACCATTCATATTTATGAGGGTGATAAGCATAATAATCATTTGTTTACTACACAATCTTTAATTCAATTCATCAATTTCTTTATCCACAAATTTACGTTCGACAAGCTCACCGTCTTTATAGGTTTCTGTGTACAAAAGTTTGCTTTTTTTAGCAGAAGATAGATCCTTAGAACCATCTAATTTCTTTTGATAGTCTAATTGATAACATTTCCGGACACCATCAAGTAAACCATTTTTATATTCCGATTCGAGATAAATATAACCGATATCTAGAGGCGCATATTTACTGCCTGTTATCTCTATCCATACCCCCTCGCGAGTATGGTTTTGAACTAACCTTCCTCTGTAACATTAAGATCTGTATTTTGAAAAGAACCATTAGTATCATAATAACGGATGAATTTGCCTTGGGGGGTGAGTTGATATGTTCTTTTTTCTTTAGCAGCACTGTCTGTCTCATTACTGCCAAATCTCCTAATAATTATTTTCCCATTATCATAATAGAAAAATCGATAGCCTCTACTCAGATCATTTCCATATTCGTAAGTGGCTACTAATCTATCCACAATTTGATGAGAGCTGATAGATATAATGGATTGAAAAACAAGATGATTTCCATACTCGCAATGGTTGCATTCTAACTCAAGGTTCTCGGTGGTGAGTAGAAACAGATCAAACTGAGGAAAGCCGGCTATTTTTTCCACATGAACTGTAATCTTCTGGTTTAAAATATCGTTG